>JAGLTP010000460.1 GCA_023135215.1 Candidatus Heimdallarchaeota archaeon | reverse complement strand
TCTACTGGTACTTTTCTTTCTTCTGCAGCTTTCTTTATAGCCTCTTTCTTTGCTTCTTCATCTGCATAGATATCTATCCAAGCACCATATGATTTCTTGATTTTAGTTGGATTTCTTCCTACTTCCTTTACTATTTCATCAAATTCATCAAATTTCTCTTTCAATTCTTCTGGAGGAATAGCCCATACATAGTTAATTCCTTCTGCATATTTAGCTGCTAATCTAGTCATTTTTGGTTTTCCTGATCCCAATCCTATCCAAATAGTTGGGTAAGGCTTTTGGTATGGTTTAGGAGCTGCTACAGCATCTTTGATTTTATAATACTCACCATCATAATTTGTGATGTCTTCAGTCCAGAGACTTTTGATAATCTGTAATGCTTCTTCTAGTTGCTTTATCCTCTCTCCTCCTGAAGGAAACTCAATTCCATAAGCATTATACTCCATTTCTTTCCAGCCTGCTCCATATCCAAATTCAATTCTTCCTTTAGAATATTGATCCAAACAAGCAATCTGTTTAGCTAGGACTGCTGGATATCGATAGGAGTTGCTTAAAACTAATGGTCCTATTCTGAGTTTTTCTGTGTAAGAAGCTGCTGCCATCATAGCTGAGATACACTCAAATGAATTCTGTTCTATTGAATCTGCTTTTAGCATAAAATGATCAGAAAACCATGCATGAGTCATCCCTATTTGTTCAGCATATTGGACAATTCCTTTAATCTCATCAAAAGTAAAACCAAATTGTGGTTCAATTTGAACACCATAAGTTGTCATAATTTTCCTATCTATAAGAAATTTATAAATATTCGTGAGTTTTTTGCTCAAAAAGAAGCAATAATTAAATATGAGTTTTCTAAAACTATATCTGATGTCTATCATCGAATTCTTTGACAATATGGAAATGGATGATTTTTTGTGGATGAGCTTAGCATTCATTATTCTATTTGTTGCTGGTTTTGTAATAGGTTTCGTAGCTGAATTTCTCTGGATTGTGATACTTGCTGCAGTTATAGCAGGAATTTTCGTAATCTGGAGCTTTCTATATGTTTATGCTAATTGGCATGAATGGAGAAAAGAAAAAGAAATACTTGTAGAACTACCAAGTTTCCCACAAAAAGATTTCTGTGACATATGTGGAAAGGAATTAGAAGGAGCAGAAAAGAAAACTGATGGAGAATTCTTAATTTACGTTTGTCCCCACTGTGACGCAGAAAACATAGTCTCTAGCGAACAAAAAATTCAGGAAGTAGAGAAAGCTATTGAAGAAGAAAAAGAAGAATAATTCCAAAAATTTCATTAATTCATTGAGAAGATCCTTTGAGATATATTTAGTTATTATTTTATACTCGATAGTTTTCTTATATATTGGAGGAGTGGTTTAAGTGGTTGATATTCAGGGGATACTCACTATTCTATCAGAACTAGCTTTTCCTATAATAATTGGTCTCATCATATTTTCTGTAATAAGACGTAGGAAAAGAAGACGTGTAAAACGAAGACCTGCTTACACTGTACCTACGCGTACAGCTGTCTCAACATATCAAACTTCAGTTAATCTCAACAATATTATTAACAATCTGAATGCAAGCGAACATAATTTAGAAAGAGCTTCTAATGGATTTAGTTTTGTTGTTCCACAAAAGCATAAATATTCTCTTTTCACAAGAATTAAGATCATACAATTTAGTTCAAATTCAATTAAGGTATTTGGTACTTTGAACAAACAATTCCCTTCATTTCTAGATGTTCTAAGAAGAGATAACAGAATTATAACAAACAAAGATGAGTTTAATATTCCTCTATTGAGCAATGTTTATTACCTTTTTTCATCAACTCCTCCAATTTGGAAAGAAGTGCTCAAAAATGAGCAGATAAATGATTATTTTCTTGCTCTGCGAGCGTACTTAGATTATTTCTATTTGAGAAGTGATTATTTGGAAGCTGTTCTTTACAGTGATACAGCTGTAATTACACTACTGAATCTTTCAGTGCTTTTACATGATTCTTTGAAATCTCTATTTTCAGGAACTGATGAACAAGAGGTAGAATTACTGAGTTGTTATAATTGTCAAGATCCATTTGATCCTACAGAAGAAATATGTGACAAGTGTGGAGTTCCAAGACCTCGATGCATTATTTGTAATTTGGATTTAAAACCATCTGAAAAGGAAGAAGTAGTTAATACACCTTGTTGTGGAGTTTATACACATAAAAATCATATTATTTCATGGTTGAAACAAAAATCTAGCTGTCCTAACTGCCACGCTGAATTGGGACATTGGTTAAGTAAACTTCAACTAATTTAGAAGCTTATTTTCTATTTTAGATATGGGATTACGCAGAGAAAAATAAGATTCTCTTCTCCTGTATTTCGATAACCATGAGGTTCATCTGGAGGAACATACAGTACATCATCTGAAGTTATTTCATTTTTCTCAAAGTGAGTAAATACTTCACCTTTTCCTGCTAAAATATATATCTCATGTTCTTGAGCATGATTATGCAATCCAATCTCTCCCTCTGGTTGGATTTCAAATCTTCTTAGGCTAAATCTTGGGGCATTATCCTTTTCTTTGGTTATTAACCATCTTATGGATGTTCCTGTTGATCCATAATCTTTAACCTCTAGTTCTTCAACATCATTGTAGTGTTTTTTAATCATATATCTCACTTTATTTCTCTTTCATAATTTAAATTATTATAGTTTTTCAAATTACAACTAGTAGTCTCACAAAAAGGCTTATGTATTTCTAAATGCTTCTAACCACAAGAACAAACTGGTGTTAAGTATGAGTGAAGAATTTTGTCTTGATGATTGTCCACATTATTATGAAGAATTCATAAAAGAAATAAATTTCAGTCGCTCTTTTAGAAGACACATTTATGAGAAAATAGAACTAAAAAAAACAAAACGTATTTTAGAAGTAGGTTCTAGAATTGGTATAATAAGTCAAGAGCTCAGAGAATTCTCTGATGCACAAATAACAGCAATAGACTCTGATCATCTAATGATTGCTGAGGCAGCTGATCGTGTTAAAGGAGTTGAATTTTTCAGATCTAATGAAGATAAGCTAACAATGAGAGATGAATCTTTTGATGTAGTTTTCTGTCATTACTTCTTTATGTGGAAACCTAAACCATTCGCTTCATTGATGGAAATGATTAGAGTATGTAAGAAAGATGGTTATGTAGTTGCTCTTGCAGAACCAGATTATGGAGGGTGGATGGAACATCCAAATCTAGGTTTAGGAGAATTTCATAAAAAAGCAATCCAACAGCGTGGGGGGAATCCTAGGGTGGGAAGAGCATTGCAGTCTATTTTCACCTCTGCTGGTTTGGAAACGACAAAATTTATCAACTCAAGAATATGGAATAGGGAAGAATTAGAGAACAACATTGCTAATGAATGGTTTAATATTCATAAAGAGAATCTCATTACAGAGGATGAATATAAGTCCAAAGTTGATGAGGAACTGAAGATAATTCAAGATAATATGAGAACAATAGCTCTTCCTATTTTCACTGCAATTGGTAAAAGAGTAATAATAAAAGAAAATGTGATAGATCCTTACGATGATCTTTAGCACTTCTCGATAATTACTATCAAATCGTTACTTTCTTCTTCCTCAAATTCTTTCCAAGTGAAATCACCAAAATAACTTATTTTCCACTTTCTTTCTTTCTCCAAAGAGATAAAATCTGATTTGTTTATAACAAAAAACTCAGTATCTTTTTGAGATTGTACAAATTCCTTGGGATTACTCGCATTCTGGAACAATCTTTGTACATACATATTGACTCTTTCTTTACAATTATTTGACCATTCTAATATTCTCACATAGAAGCTAAGCATTCCTTCTTCATTTCTGAAAACTTTTGGATTGATTGTCCATTCTGATTCGTTGACATGTTTCATATAATTGACAACCTGTAAAATTAATTTTCCTCTTGGTTTTAAAACAGACAAAGCTTGATCAACAATACTCTCTCTCTCTTCTAAAGGAAAAAGTGAAAAGCTGTTTCCAATGCAAATTATTAAATCAAAATTTCTTTTCTCAACATAATTCAGTAGCTCTCTCATATCTGCATGAACATATTCTAACAAGTGCTCTAGCTTATCTTCCTTTGCTTTTTGAGTTGCTTTTTCGATACTTGCTTCTGAAAAATCTAAACCCAATCCTTTGTATCCCCATTGAGCAAACATGGATAAATGGTGACCAATTCCGCTTCCTAAATCTAAAATTTCTCCTTCAGATGATAGTATATTTTCTAGAATTTTCTTAAAGAAAGATTTCTCTCTTTCCAACCTTTTTTCCCAATCTACCATTTTGTAAAATAAGTTTGATTTATCAAACATAATCAATAATTAGTTCTTCCCTTAATATATTTTCCAGTTATACAGAAATGTAGTTTCCAAACTATTTATAGAGAAGAGTAATTTCATAAGTCTATGGATGAATTGTTCGATTTTAAAAGCCATAGAGAAGAAATGAATGAGAAAATCTTCAACCTTCAAAACAAGCAAATAAACCGATTATTCGCTCTGGATACTGGAGCTTACCTAGATGGAGAATTATCGAAGAAGATTAAAGAATTATTAGGTCTCGTATCTTCACTCGTTTTGCGATGTGATGATTGTGTCAAATATCATATGATAAGAGTAGTACAAGAAGGTTGTACTGATGGGGAGATAGCTGAAACATTGGCAATTGGTTTAATTGTTGGAGGTACAATAACAGTACCTACTTTAAGAAATGCAGTCGATAATCTATCTAAACTTAGAGAAATGCAAACAAAAGGACAATCTCTAGAAGATTTGTTATAATTTTATAAAAGATTGTTGTCTCTTTGTCTCCTTAAATTATGAAGTAGTCAACTTAAACAGATGAAGGTTAGCAGATATTACGGGGGCTTTTATAAGAAAGTCTACGAATAAA
>JAGLTP010000046.1 GCA_023135215.1 Candidatus Heimdallarchaeota archaeon | reverse complement strand
CGTTCAAACATGTTGTAAAAAGTGAAGATGGTGAGGATACTGCTATTGTTATTGATACTCGAAATGGGAAGGATCATGTAATTAAAAAAGCTAGTAACTTCTATGACAAAACTGCTTTGTTACTTTCCGCTTTAGGTGATCAACATAGAATAAAGATACTCAAGATATTAGAAGAGTCTCCCCAATACCAGAAGGAACTTGCTGAAATTACTGGATTAAAAGGTGGTTCTTTTAAACATCACACAGATATCCTTCAAGAAGCTGATTTTATTACACGAGAAGCTGTAAGAGGAAGATACCTTATTACTCAACTGGGTATTGAAGCACTTAAGCTAGGTGAAATGATATACCTACGTAAGAAAAGGTTAGAAGATGAAGAAGAGCAAGAATCGATTGATATCGATATAGAGGATTAGAGGGTTTGGTGTAACTATGATGAAACTAAGTATTGAGAACAGACCTTTGAAGATTACTCATAGTTTTGAATACACACTAGATAATAAACAAGTTAAACTCTCATTCTCTAAAAACGCTATCCTATTACCAGTATTTGATGATAGAAGAGATATACAGATTGGTTTTCTTCTAGATGGACCCGTAGGTGTAATAGGAGATTTACTTGTTCATTCTAAGGAAGGAGCAGTTGGAGAAATTGTTGAAGAAACTTACTCCTCTGCCCTTTTCTTACCTGCAAAACTTCCTTTCATAACTTACGATCATGTGAAGGAAATCCGTCCTTTGGAGAATATAGAAATCTATGAAACTAAAATTCAAGATTTCAGAATCCATTTCAAATATGATGAAAAATTCCCCGGGATGAAAGAAGAGGGGCTTTTGATTACTACAAATAAACCCAAGCACCTCTGGCTGATAAACAAAAATGCTACTTTCTTTCTGAACCCTTCGGAAATCATAGGAAGGAGAGGAGAGAGAAAGCTTATCTGGTTATCAAAAAGCGAGATAGTAACAGTAAAAGAAGATGGAAGCTTCAAATCAAGTAAAGATTTATTCTCTGTAAAAAAAGCGAAGCAGTACTTTAATCAGTTTGTTGAAGTACCCTTAGGAATAATGTTTTCCAGATTTCGTGAGCTTTTTACTTCTTTCTAATTATTTTTTCTTTTATTTTTTGTGCAATTAAGCGGGAAATCCCTGGTGGCACAGATTCTCCTATTTGGTTAAAAGTTGAAGAATGGGGTCCTCTGAATTCAAAATTATCTG
>JAGLTP010000459.1 GCA_023135215.1 Candidatus Heimdallarchaeota archaeon | reverse complement strand
GTTTTTCCTACTGTTAGTAACTATTCAATTTCTAGAGGAGTTGATTATTGGTTTCAACTTGTTGATAATCCTGAAAATGAATTGATACATATTAAAAAAATCGCGGATTTTGATAAATGTAAAAGAGAAAATAAAGTTGGAGCAATTCTTCATTTTGAAGGCTCTGGAGGATTGGAATCAGAGTTCCATACTCTAAGAAATTGTCATAAACTTGGTCTAAGGAGTATGGGTTTGAGCTGGTCTAATCTGAATCAATTTGCTACAGGAGTGGGGACAGATGAGATGAGAGGTTTAACAGCTGAAGGAAAACAGCTCATCGAAGAAATGGAAGAATTAGGGATAATAGTAGATGTAAGTCATTTGAATGAGAAAAGCTTTTGGGATGTTGTAAATAGTTCTTCCAAACCATTAATTGCTTCTCATAGCAATGCATACTCACTTTGTGATCACATACGAAATCTGAAAGATGACCAAATAGAAGCAATAGGAGGAACCAATGGTACTGTTGGTATCAATTTCTGTGTAGGTTTTCTTTCTTCAGAATTGAATAAAGATGAAATTACTCTTGAAACCATTAAGAATCATATAGATTATATTGTAGATAAAGCAGGAATTAATCATGTAAGTCTAGGTTCAGATTATGATGGAGCAACTGTACCCACAGTTGTAAAAGATGTCAGTTATTATCCAAAACTCCTAGATTATTTAGAAGAAAATGGGTATAATAAAACAGATTTGAACAAAATCAAGCATGAGAATTTTATGCGTGTTATGAAAGCTTGTTGGAAATAATAAAGAAAAATTAGAATGATAAGTAACCAAAAATATGTGGGTAAATTATCTGCTGTTGCCATCTAATCTGCATCTGGAATGACAGAAGTAATCCGGATACTTTATTTCTTCTAATTATTAGATCAGATTCTGTGATATTATTTTTATTTTGATATAAAGGTATACTAAAGAAATCACTTCCTTGAGCATCGAAAGTTCTATTCCCTTGACTAGTTTCTGTAACTATTTCTCTATCATAATAGAAATGAACTGCAGAATACTCACCTTCTGGAAGAGAAAAACTTGCGAATAAATCAATTGTATTATTTATAGCTTTTAGATCAATGATTTTTGGACTGTCAATCAAATCAATAAGAATATCTTGACCTTTGCTTTTCATCTTTAACGCTGTTATTATGAGATACATATGAAGGACTTGATAAGGAGGCATAGATGTTTCTAAGGTTATTCCTTGATCTATAGAAGCATTTTCGGATATATCTCCGTCTACATACAACAACAGAGTACCATCATATCTTGAATCTGGCCAATTGAATGGATTATCTCTAAAATCTTGTATGTCAGAAACAATTAAACTAAAGTCCTTTACAGTAATCATCACTGCTACTGTAGCTCCTGATAACATCATTATCAGAAGTATTAGTGTAATTTTATTCCTGCCATTCATTGTAGTTCCTTCACTTTATCTTTCTCTTTAACTTTTTTTATCCTTCTTATTTAATTCTTTAAAGTAATCTTTTATTATATTGTAATCATAAGGTAAATGTAATCAATTATTATTAGTATGCTAGCTATTATCACAGCTTGATATTGCTTACAGTTAGTCGATAGGTAAATTCCCTGCGAAATAAATATTACTGATATTATTTTTACGATTGCAAAAATAATATTCATCAGAATCAATAACCAGCCTTCCATAATTGTATTTGTATAATGAATTATCCCAATTGGAATTAGATAAATAATATATGGTATGATTCCAACAAAGATTCCTATCCATAATTCCTTGATATTTAACTCATTTTTTATTGTTTTAAGGATAAGGAAAACTAGTGCAAGATAAAGATACCAATGAGTAATAGATATTAATCCATTTATTATCGCTCCTCCTTCAAGAATGGATTCTATGGAGCTGAAATATGTGCTTGATACACCAAATAACCAGGCAACTACTAAAAGAAATATATTCAATTCGATGAGGCTTCTAACTGAATCTCCAAAGAAATAATAATATAACTCTCGAAAAGCTATCTTATCTATAAACCAGGATTTCTTTTCTTCATCTGTATCCAGAAGAGATGCTTTATGAATGATATCTTCGACTATTTTTTTACCCTGCTCATTAAGCTGATAGAAACTTTGTTGATCTTTCTGAATATATGAATCCAGGTTTTTAAGATGATAGAATAAACTACCATCAGTTAATTCTAATTCTTCTTTAATTGCTGTAAAGGAAATAGAGCCTTGTTCAGCTATTAGTTTAAGGATTCTTTGTCTGATAGGATTGGATAGAATTTTCATTTGAACACTGCTATCAACTTCACCTATCTGAGTATTCATTGAATAAGATAGAAAATACTCTCCTATATAATTTTAACTTTAAAACAAGACTTTAGAAAATTAAAGTTATTTCTTCAGAGAGTTAAATGAACACGTATTAAATTTGCAGAAAGAAATAGATGTTGGTGAAAAAATGAATAAAAAAATCACTCTAATTGGATTGGGCTTTATCGCTTTGATGGTTCTAACAATGGGATCTCAAGCAGCGCCTGAGCAAGGAATAGACTATGAATGGAAGAATGGAATTGCAACTGTTGAAACAGAAAATGTTACAATAAGTGTCAATACATTCGGTAATTTACCTGGCTTCCATTATAAACTAGCTTCAGGTTTGAATTATACTGTTATCTTCAAACAGCTTATTGAATATGAGGATCTAAATGAAGACGGAGTTTTTCAATCAAATGAATCTCTCACAGGAATGCCGTTCTTGACATTAACCAGTATTAGCTGGATTTTCAGCGATTTTGATGTTGAAGAAACTGAAGGCTTAGTTACTGCTATTCATTTCAATTTTACAGCTGATGAGATAATTGGCGTATTGTATGATGATTTAGATATAACCATTGCAATGCATCTCTATCTAGAAGATCAAGTAATTGATGGATACGAACTAGTTGGAGGAACAGAACTCAAATTTGATCTCTATATTAACGGATGGCCTTGGGATGCTGATACTAATCTCTTAGCACTCAGATTTGATATCATTCTTAGTGAAGGAATGCAAGTTAGAAACCAGTTGAATCTTCCTATTGATACAACAGTTAATAACGCAGGTAATGAAAAGAAATTAGAAAACAAAGTTGGAGAACTAAAACAAGAACTTACCTTCCAAAACGAAGAAAAAACTGCTTTCTTTGGCTATTCAAATGAAGCACAAATCAAAAACCAAACTGCCAGTCAATATGAATATGGCAGTGTCAATGCATCCTATTGCGCAACCGGAGATAATGTTTTAAGAATATATTTATCATTTGAGCATTTTGACTATCTAATATATGATCCTTCTTTAGGAACTTATGATTCTGGAGAAGAAGATAGTGTTCCGTTTGCATGGGTTACAGCAATAATCGCTCCCGTTGTTTTTGTAGCAGCACTAAAAGCTTCGAACTATTATAGAAAAAGATAATTTTTTTTCTATTTTTTTTCTTTTTCTTTTTCATCTAATGGAATTAATTCTAACTGTCTCCCATACCCAGTTTCAACTTCTTGTATTATCTCTTCGTCTATCAGCTTATCAACTCTCTCTCTTATAATTCTTCTAGAAGCCGAACCTCTTTCCTTTCTAACTTGTTCTGTTAGCTGTGAAATATTTAATCGTTCTTTTCTTTCAAGTGAAGAAATTATAGCTTTAGAAATTTCATCGTATTTAAAATCAGGAAATCTTTCAAGAATTCTCTCCTTTAAAGAAAGCGTTTGCGAAAGCACTGAAAAAGGAGCTTTCGATACCTGTAATGTTGAAGTTAGAATTTGAAGAAGACTCATCATCTGTTTAAGTTCAGGATTATCCTCTGTTACCTTGCGCTGCAGATTGTTAATCTGTAGAATAACATAATTGATTTTTTCCTCCAATTCACTTAATCTACTTTCTAATGATTCTTCTTCTGACATAGGATAATCACTGAATTCATAATTTAGATTATGTAGTAGTGTCTAATGATGATTAGTCTGAGCTGCTTCCTAGTTTGATTGTGAACCCCTTACCTTTTGAGGTTCTTTGCAGGTCAGCTAATTTCAACATTTTACTAAGACTTAGTGTGTTAGAATATGATTTTTTTAGTTCTCTTCGAAGCTCTCGTGGTACACCATAATTTCTGAGATTTTTGCCTACTATTTCTTTATTTCTTGATTTTCTAATAGAGCTCAGTATTAAGAGATATAGCATAAGATAGGGAAATATGCCTCCCAAGTAAGTGATATACAATGTTGTCCAGAATATTGCCCACAATGTTTTGGTCATTATTTCACCTATCTTTTACTGAAGATTAATCTTCTTTTTCAAATTTTTTCTTAAATTCTTTTTCAGCATCTTGAGGAATTGCTTTCATTGCATTACCTAAAACATCAAATGATTTTGAGAAGTTTAAGACAATCTCATTAATCATTTCATCAGGTAACCCCTGCTCTTGAAGCTCCTTATACAATGCTCCTATCCCTTTTCCATAATTTTCAGCGATAGAAGGATCATAGATTGATTGAAAGATATTCCTAATCAAATCAGGAACTTC
>JAGLTP010000458.1 GCA_023135215.1 Candidatus Heimdallarchaeota archaeon | reverse complement strand
GTGTTTAGGCACAAGATTATTAAACGGAAAATTTTTGTTACCTTATATGGCTACTGTCTGGTGTTCTGAAACACAACTCGATGATATAGAACTTGTCTGTTTTGATAAAGATGGGACATTACTCAGCTTGAATATGTACATACCTGTAATGGAAAAAAGAACTGAGCTTCTTTTAGAGAGATTTCATTTATCCGAGGAAAGTCATAATGATATTTTAGAACTTATGGGTTTGAATCCTAATACTCATGAAATTATTTCTGGCGGTCCAATTCATATTGAAAGGGTTGAGATTATCAAAAGGACTAGGGAATATCTTAGAAAATTTTCAATTAACTCAACTGTTGAGGATATTGCAGAAATTTTTGACGAAGTAGACAGTCTGGTTGATTTTTCTGAAAATGTTGAAATCTATGAAGGTGTAAATAAAGTACTTCAAGAGCTTCGTAAAGCAAAAATAAAAACTCTACTTGTCACTCATGATGGTAAAGAGCCTGCTGAAAAACAATTGATGAGCGCAGGACTGTTTCATCTCTTTGATTTAGTTTTAGGATTGGATATAGATTCACCTTATCATGCTAAACCTGCTCCAGATATGCTTCAATATGCATGTAAGATCTTGGAAGTTGATGTAACCAAATCAGTTGTCGTAGGTGACGATGATAGAGACATGCTAATGGGTAAAAATGCTGGAGCTCTTTGCTGTATTGGAGTGCTAACAGGAAGATCAGAGGAGAAGGATCTGAAGAATGCTGATGTTATTGTTCAATCAGTTAGTGACATAAAAATTAAGTTATAATTTATTCTGAAAATGGAAAAAAAGAGAGTTGTTTTAATCTTCTGAAATTTCAACTCCAAGATAGTCTTCGATTATGCCTTTGAGTCTATCTTTTGTTACTCTGAAATCATCGATTTTTTGTCCATCTTGCAATCTGATTAATCTGAATCCAGGTCGAACTAAACTTAAATCGTGAGTACTCATGATTATAGTTGTTTTGTATCTTTGGGCAGTTTCCATTAGTAAAGTAACAATGTTTCTTGCGAGTCTTGAATCCAAATTCGCAGTGGGTTCATCAGCTAAGATGATGGGGGCTCTTCTGGCTAAAGCAATTGCTA
>JAGLTP010000457.1 GCA_023135215.1 Candidatus Heimdallarchaeota archaeon | reverse complement strand
AAAGAATAGGCCATAGAACTGGTTTGACGTTTACCTGTATTCCTAAGTCTGCCATATCATCAGCCATCAATCGAGCAGTATCAGTTGAATCTTGGTATTCTGCACTTACTAAGAGGTCGAATTCAAGATTCGTTCCGTTAGCATCTCTCCAACCATCAGCATTAGTGTCAGAGAGTCCAATACTATCTAGTGTTGCATTAGACCAAACAGGATCATAGTCATATTGTGGAATATTAGGATTATAGTATGGTCCTCTTGGAAGACTCATAGATGCTTGAGCAACTACGCCTCTTCCTCCGAAAACAATATCAATAACATCTTGTCTTTTAATACCTGTTAAAACTGCTTGTTTGAATTTAGTAACATTGTTTGGCCAGCGTCGTTGATTCACACCAAGATACATTATAAAGTCTGCGAGATATTCGTGTATGTAGATATTTGGATCAGCTTTTGCAACATCTATTAGTTCTGGAGGTGGTCCATCATAAACATCGATATCACCAACACTAAGAGAATAGAAAGTAGTTGATTCATCAGGAATTATAGTAATTATTTTTTCTTCGACATAAGGTCCTTCCAAAAAGTAGTCTGGATTTCTAAACAAGATGAAGTATTGGGCTGGTTCACGTTCACCGAAGGTGAAAGGTCCACATCCTACTGGATTATCATTAGTGAAATCATAGTACGTCTATATCTTTCCAAATATGCTCTGGGAGAATCCAGTCTGTACCAATTTCAACTAAAACATCTACTGCTTTAGGTCCATAGTCTAAGTACTAATTCAACACTAAATTGACTCAATTTGGTAACTGATACAACGCTATCGTATAACCAACTTCGTCGAGGAATACCTGGATCATCTGCTAATGTTCCCCAAGTCCAGACTACGTCGTCTGCGTCGACAACTTGTCCGTCATGCCACACAGCATTTTCCACCATATTAAAGGTCCATGTTGTGAAATCTGCGCTGACTGTATATGATTGACAAAGTTCTAACCTTAATTCGTTGTTGGTGTCGTAAGTCATCAGAGCGTCATATATGTGTCCCATTACGTAACTTTCAAGAGACATTCCCCAAAACCACGGATTCAAGGTTAGAATATCAGATGTGATTCTTGTATTGTAAGTACCACCAACTGTTTTAGTTTGTCCCATGGATGTAAGAATGGGTGAAAGTGCCATAATAACGGCAAATAAAATTGCGCTAGTCATTAACAATTTTCTTTTCAATTTTTATCATTCCATTATTTTTCTGTTTCTTTGACACAAAATCAAAGATTATCTAAAAAAGAGCTAAAAGATATATAAGATTTTCGGGAAAAAAAGTTTATGTTTAGGAAAATAGTTATAAACTAAACATAATTCCTTAATTTATTAGAGAAACAAAAGAAGCTTGTGATTAGATGAACATACAATTATTCCAAGAGAAATTTGAGAGAGAAATTGTTAAAGTTATGCGTGATCTTAAAGTTCCAGGTATGTCCTTTTTCATAACCAAAGATGGGGAATCAATTTATGAAAGAGCTTTTGGTATGAGGGAAAAGCGAAACCCTAAACCTGTTACGAAGGACACTTTATTTGGTGTTTCGTCAATTACTAAATTTGTAACATGTATGGGAATATTACAGCTTCATCAAGCTAACAAGCTAGATATAGATCATCCCATTTCAGATTATGTTCCGGTCAATATTGGGCTTAAAGATAATCCAATCAAGATTAAACACCTCATGAGTCATGCATCAGGTGTTCCTGCTCTACATACTTTTTATTTTTCGCAAATGGATCAAGAACTCTATGCTGGTAAAACTCCTTCTTTCCCATTAGGAAATTGGGATGATTTTTATTTTCATATCAATAGTGCAAAAGCTGAGGTTCTCTATCCTCCGGATACTAGATTTTATTACTGGAACGGTGGTTTTGCATTATTAGGACAAATTATTGAAAAAGTAAGTGGAAAAGCATATGAAGAATATATCGCCGAAAATATTCTAAAACCACTAGAGATGAATAGAAGCACATATAGTAACATAGAAGCTGAAAAGGATGGAAATAGTTCAAAAGGATATAGCTTTCAATGGGTAGATAATGAAATTAAGCGAAGCCCTCAAGCTCTCTTGAGCAGCTCATTTGTTGCTGGATCTGGAGGTTTAATCTCTAGCGTTGTGGAAATGACTAATCTTCTTCAATGTCATCTGAATGGTGGAGAATTCAAAGGAAAGAAAATATTAGATTCAGAATTAATACTTGAAATGCGTAAACCTCACAATAGTAATTTAGCAAGCTCTTACAAAGAATATTTTCCTGGAGGTAAAGTGTCCTACGGTTATGGTTTGAGAGTTCATGAGGATTTCCATGGATATACATTGATTACTCATGGTGGTATATCTGGTGTCACAGGAGGGCAAATTGGTTTTATTCCTGAGTTGAATCTTACTTATGCTCAACTGTATAATGTTTCTTTCCTCTCTGTTCATCCATTGTATACAGCTTTTACTTTTCTAGTAGGTAAAGATCCTGAAGAATATATGCCCTATTATAAAAGAAGGAAACACTATAAGAAACTCTGTGGAAGGTATGATGCTTATAAAAAGATTTTATCCTTTGAACTAAAGCAAAGATATGGTGCTCTTTATTTAGAAGGTGACTACTGGGATGGAAGAGTTTCTCAACCTTTACTCCCTAGTAATACAAACCCTGAAGTCATGGATTTCCATGTTATCTCTCCTTTTGGTAGAATGGAAGTTCCTTTTACAGAACATAACAATGGTGAAATCACTTTCGAATTTGAAAGATATATTATGCATAAGAAAACAATTGAATTAGAAGAAGACTAGATAAATTCATCTGGAAATTAGAAATTTTCCATAATTGCTATTTTTTCTTTCTTATCAGTGGTTTCCTTTTTACATATTTCAACCATATAAAAATTACAGATATCCCCAAACTCCCTACGCCAATGGATAATCCAATTATTAATCCCTTTCTAATCGGTTTACCTAAACCTGGAGAGTAGAAAAATTCTGTTTCATTTGACATATGTCCTCTTTCATCAGAAACAACTAAAGAAATGTCATATTCTCCTATAGGTAGTTCATCCAAATTATATCGTACCTGTGTTGATTGCCAGAATAATGGGAATTCAATTTCTCCATTTTCCACTGTTTGATTGCCAATGGTAATATAGTAGTGTCCAACAAATTCCGTTTTTGATCTAAAATTATACCATACGTCCCACTCAAAATATCCTGTTCCATCTCCTTCATCTACAAGTGTAGGTGAGGAAACGATTGGAGCAAATCTAATTCTTTCTACTTGAAAAATTTCAAAGGATACTTCTCCTGAATTTGGATAGTTGATTTCCCACTGTATATTTCCGTTCATGTCAACTTCTGTTATAATAGCTCCATAGTCACTGTCAGGATGAGTGTATGAACCGAAAACACCTAATAAGTTATCATTTGGAAGCAAGTCACAATCCCCATAACTAACGCTAAAGTAATTGCTTGGAGCAGTCCATTCTCGAGTAATGTTTGCAAACATTTTATCTTCATCAATAGTAATTTCTAATAATCTTGAAAGCTGGTTAAGAGGATCAGTTTGGTTATGATAATCATTATCAAATAAGATGAACTTATTATCACTAATCTTTTCCAGAGAATGAGCATGGAAAAATAAATAATCTTTTTCTTTTCCATGAATGTCAAACATAGTGAAATTTCCATATTCTCCAAGCCCCCATAAAACTTCTTTTGTTTCATGGTTGATTTTATAGAATGTGTTTACATTTCTACAGTTTAAGTAAATTATATCTTTAACTTCATCGAAAAAAACTGTATTTGCATGAACAACATTTCTGACTCCTCCGTATTGATCAAATGGAGGTGAGGAATCCCCAAAAGGACACCATTGTGAGTAGTTAATAAAACTTCGAGTGTCTAAAAACCAAACTAGATCTCCTTCAGCAGTATATTCGTTGATATAATCAAATTTGTATGTCCTTTCATTAAATTCAATATTATATGATTTAAGAGTGAAATAAGTATCATTAACATAATTATATTCTGTATCATGATGCGACCAGAAGTTTAACTCTGTAGTTGTATTTGATTCCAGATTCCACAAATATGATTTCAGCTCATTGCCATAAAAGATAGTATTTGAGTTGATTATTTCAACTGGTCTTGTATCTAGAGTATCTGTTGTTCCAACATCTCTACTAAAATGTATTTTACCCTCTAAATCAGTAACTAGGAGTGTTCGATTTAAAACTTCAAAATTAGATAGATCTTTTCTCTCTAGAACATATAGATTAAATCCTTCAAATCTCTCAGATGTAACCGCATTATGTGGATACTCATGGTGTAAAAGATGATTTGAGAAATTACTTTGTATAATTGAATAAGTATAAGCTGAAGAGAAGAACATAAGAAGAATAATAGATATACATGAGATATTCTTGAATAATCGCTCTGGAAGGGAATAAGCCATTATATTACATTCACCTATTATACTTCTTATAACTTTTTCTTACCCAATTTGTCAAATACTAATAGAAAAGATGTTCATAAGTTTCATTTAATTTCTGCATAAGATATTTAAATAGAACTATTATTTTAACAAAAAGAGAACGAACAATAAAGTGTGATTAAATGAATTTTTCATGTAAATTTCGGATTGCATTGTTTTTCTTTATTGTGTTTTCTTTAGTTGCAGTAGTTTTGATACCTGTCGTCTCGAATAATCATTTAGGTGATGCATATGCCAATTCAGTTGTGACTGGTTATTCTCACTATTATTCTAACGGAGATAATGCAATTGGTCCACCTGATGGTAATTACGCAACAATATCTTTTTCCTATAGTATTGGTTATTTAACACTTGATATGGGAGAAAATGAATCAATTATTGATGGCGAAGGAGATGATTTTTTGGTTATAGCTCAAGGAAATTACACTATCTGGGTAGAAAATTATCTCTCTCAACCGATGGTTATGTTAAGCATTGGACTTAACAATCGAAGTTATGATTTAACTACAACCGAGTTCAATGAAGTTAGGTATATAAGAATTGAATATGGTGGTGGAGTTTCTGTTCTGTTAGATGCAATAGAAGCTTTTAACTATAATATTCCTGAAGATATTGAACCAACAACTCCTGTGTCTGTAGGAAGTTTCTTTA
>JAGLTP010000456.1 GCA_023135215.1 Candidatus Heimdallarchaeota archaeon | reverse complement strand
GGTGCATAGCTACAATCCTTCAATGCATAATCTACACTGCCTTATTTAAACACCAAAAAAATGTACAAAAAGCATGTTATAATTAGATTTATAATATCCAAATTTGAGAACAGAGCAACATGCTAGATAAACTGGAACAGGCGCTAAATAAAGTCCCTTTAGCAACAAAAGATTTCTTAGATATACGACATTCTTATTCGATGGGAGAATCTTTTACTGTCAGAAATGGGAGATTTGACAGTATTAGTAATCAAACCATGGGAGGAATCGCAATAAGAGCATTGATTGACAATGCTTGGGGTTTTACAACAATTGTAAATACTGATAAAGAATCAATAATTAAAGCAGCTAAAAAAGCAATAAGAATTGCTAAAGCTGGATCAAAATACACTGAACAAAAAAGGAACATCAGCGACAAGTGGGTCTATGAAGGAAAGGAGATTACAAAAATCGAAATAGATCCTAGAGAAATAGATAAAGAAGTAAAAATTGAAAAGATTGTAGAAACTGAGAAAGCAGCAAGACATTTTTCAGATGCTATAGCAGAATCAACATCATATTACCAAGAATCTCATAGAGAAGAGGTTATTGTTAATAACAAAGGAACAAAAGTAGAAACTGAAAATCATGTAATTAGAATAGGTAAAAATGTTATTGGTAGAGAAGGAGTCAAAATGCAAAATGTGACAGGTTCTCTAGGGGGAACAGGAGGATGGGAGTTGATAGAGGGATGGAATTCTGAAAAAGAAGGATTAAAGGCTGCTGAAGAAGTAGAAAAGCTCATAAGCGCAAGAAGTCCGCCTTCAGGTAAAATGAAAGTTATAATGGATCCCTCACTCACAGGTGTATTCATTCACGAAGCATTTGGTCATGCTACTGAAGCAGATTCCATTATTGCTAAACGTTCAATTCTTGAAGGTAAAATTGGTGAAAAAGTTGGTGTTGAACAAATCAATGTTTATGATGATCCTACTATCCCAACTCTTAGAGGTTCTTTTAAGTATGATTCTGAGGGAACTAAAGCTCAAAAACGAATTCTTGTAAAAGAAGGTGTAGTAAATGAATACCTTCATACGCTTGAAACTGCAGAAGCTATGGATTTAGAACCAAACGGAGCAGGGAGAACCATGAATTTCAATTACACTCCTCTATCAAGAATGAGTAATACATATGTTGGTCCTGGTGATATGTCTTTAGAAGAAATAGCGGAAATGACCAAGGATGGTGTATATTTATGTAAATCCTACAGTGGATATGTTTTAACTGATAAAGGTCAATTTTCCTTTAATTGTCAATCAGGTTATTTTGTTGAAAATGGAGAGATTACAGATTTGATGGGCAATGTTGGTATGACTGGTCTAATCTTAGAAGTTCTAAATAATGTATATGCTGTTGGCAACAAATGGGAGCCAGCTTTTAAAGGAAATTGTGGGAAGGGGGGACAATGGGTTCCTATCGCTGGAGGGGGTCCGAATCTAGCAGTAACTGAGGTAGTGGTAGGAGGGAATGGTTAATGAGTTCAGATTTTAATCTTCATGATTTAGCGGAAAAAGTAATTAGAATCGGTCTTAGTAAGGGAGCAGATCAAGTAGAAGCTTATACCCTTTATGGTACAGTTAGGGGAGTCCAAATTGAAAGAGGTTCAATCAGACGTTTTACTGATACAAGTAATTCAGGGTTAGGTATCAGGATTATTAAAAACAAAGCTACTGGAATGGCTTCAACAACCATTTTCTCTCAAGAATCGATCGAAAAAACAGTTAGTGAAGCAGTTTCTTTGGCAAAAGTTAGTCCTCCTGACACTAATTTCATATCTCTACCATCAGATACTTCTCCTACTCCAAATATTCCAGATCGTTATGATGATAATATTTCAGAACTTTCCATTGAAGACTTTACAGAATTAATCTTAGCTTCTATTCAAGAGGCTAAAATCAAAGAGGATGCGATTATTGGTGGTAATTTCTCTGCAGGAAAGGGAGAACGTTTTATTATAAATTCAGCAGGTATAGATAGACATTCTGTACAAACATCTGTTGGTGGTTTTCTTAGCACAAAATTCAGTGACGGAGACGATATCGGCAGTTCTTACCATTATGATGCACAAACCACTCTCAAGGAATTTGATCATCTCTCAATCGGCAAATTATCTGGAGAGAGAGCCCTTAAAATGCTTGGTTCTCAAAAGATAGAATCAATAGATCTTCCAATACTTATGGATCCAGAAACAACATACGGTACTTTAGCACCAATACTAGCAAACGGTATAAATGCATTTAATGTGTTCAATAGAACAGCTTTTTTTATAGATAAAATTGGTGATCAAATCAGTTCTCCTAAATTGAGTGTTTTTGACGATCCGTTTTATCCAGGTGGCGTTGATTCATCTCCGTTTGATGATGAAGGTGTAGTTCCAAAGAAGATTCAATTAGTAGAGGATGGAGTACTTCAAACTTATATTACAGATTCTTACACTGCACCTTTAGTTGGATTAGAGAATACAGGACATGCATCAAGATTTTCTTTTGCATCTAAACCAAGACCTTCTCCATATTCTTTGAACTTTAAAAGCGGTAATATCGCTAAAGATGAAATGTTAAGTGATTTGAAAGAAGGTATATTATTAATTGATTCATCACTTGAATCTAGTGGTAATCGTCCCCAGATTTCCGATCAAATCAATCAAGGATTCTATGTTAAAGATGGAGAAATCCAATATCCAGTAAAGGAAGCTGTGGTCGGATGCACAGTGTACGATATTTTTGATAAAATTGAAGGGGTCAGCAAAGAAACAGAAAATAGAAGTGGTCATATTGCTCCTTGGGTTTTGCTATCTCCAATCCGAATAAGTGGAGGAAAGTAAATCCTCTTTTTTTTACATTAAACCTATATATTCAAAGAAAGTCATTTTACCATAAGATTTATTTCTTTGTCTTCTCTTTTCTGTTCAATGGTGTCCATTAGTTTAACTGCAATTGCAAATATAATTTCAATTGGAGGAAATGCTTTACTTGTAGTATTAAAACTCGTAATTGGCTTTTTATTTAACTCCATTAGTTTAATTGCAGATGGATTCGATTCTATTTTAGATCTCGTTACCGCAGGTTTTGCTGGAATTGGGGAACGAATTAGCAAAAAACCTGCAGATCCTTCTCATCCTTTTGGTCACCATAAATATCAATTTGTTTTTAGTTTAGCCATTGCACTTACTCTGTTTGTTTCCTCTTATTTCATAGCAAGCGAATCCATAGGTAGATTGAGAGAACGCATACCATTAACATTAAATTATCTGATTTTAGCAGCTGCAATAATATCATTTTTTGGCAAGATAATAATGTCTTTAGTTCTCGTTAGAATAGGAAAGAAAATCAACTCACCTGTCATCATTGCTAATGCAAAGAATTATAGAACTGATGCTTTTGCTTCTGTTTTTGTTAGTATAGCTTTTGTTGGTGCAATTTTCGATGTATGGTGGTTGGATCCAGTATGCGCTTTTATTATTGTAGCATTGATTTTATACACTGGTTTTGATATTGTGAAAATCTCATTACCCGAATTATTAGATAGAGGGCCATCCGAAGAGATTGTTGATAAACTGAAGAAAATTGCACTCATACCAGAAGAAGTAAAGGAAGTACATATTATCCGATTAAGATCTATTCTTGGAACCTATACAGGAGATTTTCATATCTTAGTTGACCCTAAATTATCAATATTGAAAGCACATGAAATTTCAGAAGGAGTAAAAGAACAACTCGAAGCAACTGGTCTTTTTAAAGATCTAATCATACATATAGAACCTTTTACTCCCGAAGAAAGATTAGAAGGAGAGTGAGGTTTCTAATCTTTTGGAGCTCTTTGCTCTCTCTTCCAAATAGTAAGATAAAGAGCCAATTCCCCAGCATGTTGGTTTAAGTGGTGGATATATTCAAAGAACCATTCTTCAACTAACATTTTATAATCCTTATAACTTCTAATTTCAGTTAAAATCTCATCTTTTAAACCTTGAAATAATGATTCAGTTTTGGATGTAAGTTCATCATAAGCTCCAAGCATGTCATCTAAAGTTAACTCTTCAGATTCTTTTTCGAAATGCATTCCTTCTTCATTATTTTTCATTATTACATTTGCTATCCACATCTGATCATGGATTATGTGTTGAATAATCCAATTAACCGTGTTTGCAAAGTTATGCAGTTTCCAGTTAAGAATGTTCTCAGGCAAATGAACAAGGAATTCTCTAAAAGTATCATGAGATTTCTTGATTATTTCTAAGTAAAAATTAATTTTTGTTTGACTCATGGGCAAGAGAAAAGATGTCAATAAATATTTAAGCTCTCAGTTTTGGAGATAATTGTCAACTGAAAGATTTTTATTGTACATCTTCTTTGAAAAGTTGAATGCTGGATTTGGACATAAAAACTGATGTTTTAATTGTTGGAGCCGGACCTGCAGGTCTAAGCTTAGCTATAAATTTAGGGAAGAAGCATATTCCTTGCATATTAGTTGATCAGAGACCTCGTTCCAAAATTGGTTACAAGCCATGTGGAGACGCTCTTTCACCAAATTCAACTCGACGTTTGTTTGAGCTCTGTGGGATTCTACAACCCAAAGGAGAAGAAATAGGGGAGGATTTAGCAAGTGCACATTTTCGACCAGTCTTAGGATTTGAACTCGAAATACCTTTTGTTTCGCAAACAATTGACAGACTGAAATATGGACAACGATTGCTTGATTCATTAGTCGATTTTCCTTGGATTGAGATTAAACACAGTCATAAAGTAGTTGATACAATTATTAAGAAAAATAAAGTAGTAGGATGTAAGATTCGCTTAGAAAATGGTAAGAAGATAAACATCTATGCTAAGATTGTTGCTGATTGTTCTGGGGTTCCAGGAATTGTTAGAAGAAACATACCTGAAACTGTGTCTTCTAAGTTTCCCAAGAAACTTCCCAATACTGAAATCATTATTTCATACAGAGAAATTATTGAAACCCCTAAGCTTCATGATTACCAATATCAAATGAGAATCGAGTATCATGAAGAACTTCCTCCTCCTGGATATTTTTGGATTTTCTCTAAAGGTAAAACTACTCTTAATATTGGGGTAGGGTGGTTAATCAATGAGAGAAACAAACAGTATAACGCTAAAAAAATTCTTCAACAATTAAGAAACAAATTCTTTCCTGACGCAAAAGTTGTTGATGGAGCAGGTGATCTATTAACTGGTAGATTACCATTGTATTCGCTAGTTGCAGATGGATTTATAGCTTGTGGTGATGCTGGTGCCTTAGTTAATCCAATAAGTGGTGAAGGACATGGACCAGCACTATTGAGCGGATTCTATGCATCAGAGATTATTGAAAAAGCTATTAGAAATCAGAAATGTGATGAAGAAACTCTTTGGGAATATAATAAGAAAATCTGGAATCTTTATGGATATGACGCTGGTTTGGGGATTGCTGTTCATAAATTACTAAATGCTGTACCTTTCAGCGATTTCTCATATTTATTTGAGAGAGGAATAATTTCCCAAGAGGATGTTGATGCTATAATGATATCAACTGCTGTAAAGTTACCAATAGCAAAGAAAATTTACCAAGGAATAAGAAAACCAGGC
Source organism: Candidatus Heimdallarchaeota archaeon (assembly GCA_023135215.1). The sequence goes on along the minus strand of JAGLTP010000456.1, from coordinate 5,049 downwards.
TTATTACTAAAAGTTGCTAAAGGAATTTTATTAGCTGAGAAAATAAAGAAGATATCGAATAACTATCCATCAAATCCAGATGGTTTTGATAAATGGGTAAAGAAAACAAAAAGAGTTGAAAAGAAAAAACTTTAACTTTCAACTATTCTTCCATCACCTATTTCGATGGTCCTGTCGCAGATTTTTGTGATTGATCTATCATGAGTTACAAGTATAACAGCTGTTTGTTTTTCCTTTGCAAATCTGCGAATAAGGTCTATAACTGTTTGCCCTGTTTGAGTATCAAGATCTCCTGTGGGTTCATCAGCAAAAAGCACAGAAGGATCGTTAATCATTGCTCTGGCAATTGTAACTCTCTGCAGTTGACCACCAGAAAGCTTAATTGGAAACTGATTCTGAAATCTAGTTAAACCTACTTCTTCTATTAACTCAAGAGCTTCTCTTCTTACTTCTCTTCTTTGTTTCCCAACCATTAATCCTGGTAACATAACATTTTCCAAAACTGTTAGTTGGGGTATAAGATTGTAATATTGGAAGATGAAACCTATATTCTTACGACGGAACATAGACAATTCCGCATCAGAGAGAACATCTATGTTTTTACCTGAAAGGAAGACTGCTCCTCTTGTTGGTGTATCTAATCCAGAGAGTAGATTAAGTAGTGTGGTTTTACCACTTCCACTTGGTCCCATAATTGCTACTATTTCTCCTCTTTTAATTTCAATATCTATTCCTCGAAGGGCATAAACAGTAGAACCTAGTAATCTATAAGTTTTGAAGAGAGATACCCCTTTTAAGATAATTTCAGAGGGAACATCTATTTCCTCTTGTTTTTCCATTAAAATTTCTGTAGGAATTGTCTGAAAATAAGCCAAATCTCTGAATTTATCTGAATAAAATTTCATCAATTGAATTTCTGTTAAAGTTTTTGTAAATACATCAATTATATCGCTAACATCTTCTGACATTGTATCAGGAACATCTTGGAATTTGTTAATTATCTCGAGTAATGATTGATAAGTTACTTTTACTCTTGTATGAAGTTTGTCCAATCTAGCGGTATAATCATCACATGCCAAGGTAGTATCCATTAACATGAGGTAGTCCATTAATGGATTGTAATCCAGCTCTTGAACTTGTTCAACTAAATCTCCCCTAACTTCTGAAATCCTTCTAATTTGCTTTTCTAGAATAATTATAGCTTGTTGAGTTGAAGAGAGTAAACCAAAAACTACCCTTAATGTTCTCCAGAGTCTTTTACTCATTGCAGTGATTAATTTATCCATTCTTTTCTTATCGGAAAAAAGATTTTCAAGAGATTCTACAGCTTTTTCCAATGATAGAAGTATTGGTGAAAGGTTATTAACACATGCTTTCCCAAATTGAATGATGAGGAGATTTTCAGCTATAGTTCTTAATGAGATATTACTTTGTTTATCTGAAACATCTCTTTTAAGAAATATATCGGGAAACATTATTATATCAGGAATATTTTCAGGAAAATCCCAAACTGCAATAAAACTGTTCAAAAGCACGTCACTTACATGGTTTACTACTCGATCATCAATATCATTTGCTTGATTCTCAATCTCTTGAATTATTTCTTTTGAATTTTCAGTCTTTGAGTTTTTCACAAGTTCAACTAACATTTTTGTAATATCTTTGATTTCTATATTCTGTCTAATTTTCTTTGCATAAAGAGAGCATTCTTTTGAACAATAATCATGCATAATTTGTTCAATTCTTTTCACAACTTCAGCTCTCTGTTCAGTTAATTCTGCAAATTCAAGAGGAAATCCACAGTGAATGAAAAGAAAGGTGTTTACCTCTGATATATCAAAGTATAATGCATCCAGTTTGTATAGATAATTTCGAAGTTTATTGATAAGAGAGTTTAGAGAATCTCTATTGAGTTTATTGATTAAAATACCAATAGTTAAATCTACAGCAGATTTTTCTTCAGTTTTGTCTGATTTGAGAAATTTTCGGATTGTATATGATATTTTTGACATCTAATCACCTTTTCCTCCAGAGTCAATTATTTCTCCATCCACTATTCTGATAATCCTGTGACAGAAACTAGCAATATATTCAGAGTGAGTTACAACTAAGAATGTTTGATTATAGTTTTCATTTATTGATACAAACAAGTTCATAATTTCAGTCGAAGTATCTCGATCTAAATCACCTGTTGGTTCATCACCAAGGATAATTGCAGGATTCATCAATAATGCTCTTGAAACTGCAACTCTTTGCTGTTCTCCTCCACTTAACTCATTGGGTAGGTGATAGATTTTATCTCCTAAGCCCATCTGTCTTAACATCATTTTTGCTTCTTCTTCAGCTTCAAGTCTAGAAACATCAGTAAGAAATAAAGGCAGAACAGTATTCTCTAGAGCTGTTAAAAATTCGAAGAGATTAAACAATTGAAATATATATCCGATATTTTTTAACCGAAATTGAGTTACCTCAACGTCAGTTAATTCATTTATATCTTGACTACTAATGTAAATATTCCCTTCTGTTGGTTGATCAATTCCTCCAAGAAGATTAAGTAGAGTTGTTTTTCCGCACCCACTTGGTCCCATAATCGCAACCATTTCTCCTTTTTTAATCTCTAAATCTACTCCTTTTAGTGCATGAACTTCCATGGGTGAGTCTTGAGCATAGATTTTGTGTAATTTTTCAGTTTTCAGTATTATTTCTTTGCTCATTTTATCACCCTACATACCTTATTGCTTCCGCTGGTGTAACTTGACTTGCTCTGATACCTGGTAAAATTGCAGCAACAAGTGCTATTCCTATCATTATTCCCGTATATAGAAGAATCCTCAATGGAGGAACTAGTAACAACCAGTCATACAGTCTCGCAAACGCCCATCCTAATATTATGCTATTAATCAGACCTATAATCAATCCTAATCCAGCTAGGATGAAGAGTTCTAACATTATTGATCCTATAATTTGACTCTTCTTGTAACCAATCGCTCTTTTCATTCCAATTTCTCTTCTTCTCTCAGCTACATTTCTCATCGCTATAATTACCATCCCCATTGCCCCAACAATTAAACCAAATCCTACAAAGTATTGGAGGAAGTCAAAAGTTCTAACTTGAAAGTCAACTACTTGTAGCATTTCATCCCAAACATTGTTTGCTGAAGCTGCTACAAAATCCTCAGCAAGCACTAGTTTTGATTCATTGCCATTAAAGAAAGTTTCAATTTTTTCTGTTATTATGGTGTTTCTTCCTTCTTTGAAATCTTCACTTGTTTTTACTAAGAACTTCATATAAGATGGATAAAGCCCAAAGTGAAGATTCAGTCTTGGAAAGAAATCAATGGTGGGTGTGATCAATAAGGTTGGAAACATACTCGATAAACTAAAAGGATATTGTTGTAAAGTGGCAAGTACGATAACTGGAAACGTAGTGAAACCAATACCTGTCACATTGAATACATCACCTGGTTTTAGAATTCTAGTTGTTGAAATAACGGTAGGCATTCCATTTTCATTATCTATATAACCTTCTTTGTTGAATTTTGTTCTGTTATAGAAGAAATCCCAAATTTCGTGACTATATTCCAGCTGATACTTCTCTGAACCCGCTTGTCTATATTTGTCATTAAACTGAGCCAAAGATTGTTCAAATAGGAAATCAAAGACATATTCATTACCATTTTTGAATGTATCATTATATATTAGATCAACAGAACCTGGAAAGAAATTCGTGGGTATGTCTAATTCTGCTACTTCTTCATCCGTTGTAATGATGATTATGGTCGAATTTATTCCTTTAACATGGTTTATCGAATCATCTACCTCTAGTAGTTCCGTTTCTACATTAACCAAAGTTTCATTTGCGATCGGTGAATCTAATTCAATATAAATTGGAGCACCACCACTAAAGAATTCTACAGATTCTAAGGTGTTATAAGCAAATGTTGCTTGATATACGCTAGCAAAAATGTTCATAGTTAACACTAATGTGAAAATTCCAAATGTTAGTGTGCTTCTAACTGTTTTTGAAGTCATATATTTACTCGCCATTAGAGAAACTCCTTTTTTGATTCTTGTTCGGTAAAGCACACCTCTGAAGAAATTGGTGACCGTGTTAAGATTCACCCCCACCCATATAATTGACCCTAGCGCTAAGACTACAACTAGTGTGATTAATATCTTATTATTGTCCTCTAAACCCTTTGTTTGTGGAAGAGATAAAAGAAGCATTAATACTGAAAGAATTATGAATGTTAATCCTATTCCGTTCCCCATTATTTTTCTTGAGAATAGATAACCAGAAAGTACACTTATACCCAAAAGAATCCCGCCTGCTCCACCCATAAACACCCACTGTTCTATAGCGGTATTCCATCCTGCTCTTGTAAGTATAGAATCATAAACAAAACTTTGAGCTACAAGTATTGAAATTCCAGCTAGTATTAGACTTAGACCAATAGCTAAAGATAGATTCCCAGTTTTCTTCCTTTTTGTTTTCTTGATTCCTCTTATTACTTCTATTACATCTACACCAGCAGCTCTTATCGCTGGAAAAACACCAGCTCCAATTGCTAATATCAACCCTAGAGCAATGGAATAACCAACAGCCCCTGCTGTAACATTTGGTTGGAGAGCGATTTCCCCATCGAAAAAGGTTTTTCCTATTCTGTCAACTAGAAAGATTGACATTGTATATCCTCCCCCTATTCCTATAAAAGATCCTAAGAAACCTAAGATGAAAGACTCAACTAAAAACAATCTTACAATTTCCCTTCTTCTTGAACCAATTGCTCTTAGAATTCCTAGCTGTTGTACTCTGTCTTCTACTTGAATCAATTGAATATTAACTAAGAGGAGAACACCAGAAAATATAATTAACGCTCCAAATAAATTGAAAGCTAATAAAACATCTTTAAGAACCTCATCAGCTGTCTCCAGAATTAGAGCTCTAAAAGCTACAATAATTAAACCCGTGTTTTCAGAATCTAGGAGTAAGTTAAGTTGCTCTTCAACCTGTTTAGCTTCTTCATTAGAAATAGGATTATTCTCATG
>JAGLTP010000455.1 GCA_023135215.1 Candidatus Heimdallarchaeota archaeon | reverse complement strand
GGGACAGGTAAAACCCAAAGAATAACCCACTCTGGACGAGCATAATTAGGATTAATACCTAGTAATCTACAATCATCGACTGTAATCTCCTTAAACCAACTATGAATGTCTAGTGGAGAGAGCTTATTTGTTTGCTTCTGGCCTGTATCTGTCTCAACCTCTTCATAATATGTTGTAGGCTTTTCTAATCTAATCTTGTTTTGTTCCTCATTGCAATAAGTACAAGAACTCTTTTTAGCAGCTTTTTTCATGATCTCTTCAACAAGATCATAATCAGGAACACCCCACTGTTCCTCATATTCATCCATTTTTTCAACAATTTCTTTAATTTCAACAGGCTCAAGAAGAATGCGATGACAAGCACGGCAGGTAGCGCGAAGAACCTTATAGATTAATTTGTTAAAACCAACATGAATAACAGGACGAGAAAGCTCAATGTGACCAAAATGACCAGGACAACTACCAACTCGAGCACCACAAGTTTTGCAGCGCTGACCAGGATCAATGGTACCAAGAAGACCGTCCATTAAACCAGAAGTAACAGGAGTACCATCAGCATCATAAGTGTCGGGAGTAATAATACGCTCAACAGAGAGCTTTCGAATTGTGTCGGGGTCTAGGATGCCGAATCGAACTCCGCTTATTGTCTTATAACTTTCAGAACTCATTCTTTATCTCCAAAAATTTTTGAATCTTTACACTAACTTACACTAATGTAATTACCTTAACCCTTTTCCTTTTCTAGTTGATAAAAACCTTTTGATTTTTAACACGATTTTCTCATTACACCTAATATCCGAAATATCTAGTTTGAATTCCTTTAAATAAATCTCCAATATTTTCTGCTACACCTTGCACATCTAAATATTTCTCAAAAACTTCTAGAACGTGTTCCATAACTTTGATTGATTCTGGTAAGTTAAATGATATTGTATCCATAAACTGACACTCTCGAATGAAATACCAAATCAGTTTTTCTGCTAAAATTATCGCCTGCTCATTTTCTTCTATCTTTTCTTTTTCTATGAACTTATCATATGAAAAGCTAAGTATTCTAATCAAATCAGCAGGTAAATACTCCTCTAGAATTAAATTGTTTATATCAATATGAACTAATATTTTTTCTTTTAAATACTCTTTAATTGCTTTTGCACGATACATTAACCAAGGTACATATAATCTATATATTGTCATTTACAATAATTATGAGATTAGGCATTCCTACATTCAGAAATAAAGGCAAATTAATTATAGTTTTTTCATTCATTGTTTTATTTCTCCAGAATCAAGATATAACACTTCTGAATCAAGTTCTTTAATGCATTGCGGAAAATAATCAAAAATAATTTCCTACTCTCACTAGAGGGGGAAAAATGTAAAATTGCTATAATTTATTAAGTGTTATTTTGAGTTAAAACTGAATGTGTTGAAAATGAATCAAAGTGAAGAGAAATCAAAAATCTTAGATGGAAGATTTTTTGCTCAAGAATATCTGGAAAAGATTCTAAAACCTCGATGCGAAATATTCAGCGAATCGTATAAGAAACTCCCCAAACTATCCACAATTCTTGTGGGTAGCAATCCTGCTTCGGAATCCTATATAAAACTAAAAGAAAAATTTTTCGAAAAACTATGCGTTGAATCAGAAGTTTTTCGACTTCAGGAAAATATACCCGAGAAAAAACTTTTAGATTTTATTGAAGGACAGAATAAGGATGAATCTGTTGATGGAATACTTGTTCAGATACCTCTTCCAGATCATATAGACGAGGATCTTGTTATAGAAAGTATTGATCCGAGCAAAGATGTTGAAGGGTTATCTCCTGGAAATGTCTATGCATGGGCTAAAGCTTTACCCAACCTTGTACCTGCAACAGCTCTAGGTGTTTTAGCATTGTTAAAATTCTATAAAATTCCAATAGAAAGTAAACATGTAGTGGTTGTCGGGAGAAGCATGATTGTAGGAAAACCAGTTGCACATTTATTTCTTAAAGAAAATGCTACAGTTACTATATGTCATTCTAGAACTAAATCTCTCGAAAAACATACTCGTGATGCAGATATACTTATTGCAGCAGTTGGAAAACCCCATCTCATTAAAAAGGGAATGATTAAGGAGGGTGCGGTTGTTGTTGATGTCGGTATAAACTTTGAAGACGGTAAGCTAATTGGTGATGTAGATTATGACGATTTAAAAACAGAAGCAAGTTATATCAGCCCAGTTCCAGGTGGTAGTGGTCCTGCAACCGTATGCATATTAGCTAGTAATCTCTTATTAGCATTTGAATTGAAAAAGAGCAAAGATGATGAAGACAAAATAAACTGCTTAAAAACCTATTATGAGAACTATAGCACCATTGGGGAAAATGGTTTCTGTGTTTAATTCATATGCAAAGTTATTTAGGAAAAACAAAATATCTAGAAACTATGGTCGATATTACCATTACAGAAGAAATCGAAATCGATGATCAAAATTATGGTATAACTGTGGTATTTCTGGAAAATGCTATTTCTCTATTCATCTATGAAGAATCACCAATTTTTGGTACTTTCAGTGTTTCCGTACCTGGTACTTCTATAATGCCCGCTTCTACCCTTTATATAACTGGATCAAAGAACGAGCAATTTGTAAGAATAATAGGAGAAAGACTTGCTACAAAACTACAGAAATTAGTTTTAGTTTCTCTAAATATTCAAGATATCTCTAATGATTTACTCATGAAAATTATGAATAAAATTGAATCAGATATTATAGAAAAGAAAAATGAATAACAAAAATTTTTCTTTATTTAGTGTTTGGAAAAAAGGAGAAAATATCTATTTTCTCTATTTTAGGATTGATAAACCAGGATACAATGGGAATTGTTTAGTAAGTTCCAAGATATCTTCTTTAACTTTCACAGTTGCTTCAGAGCTTCCTTTTGCCTTAATTACTTTTGCAAGACCTTCTGCTATTACCTTCATTTCCGATTCTTTCATTCCTCTTGAGGTTATAGCAGGTGTTCCAAGTCTTAAACCAGAAGGATTGAAAGGACTTGAAGGTTCATAAGGAACTGTGTTTTTGTTCAAAGTTATACCAGCTTCATCTAAAGCTGTTTGAATTGGCCCTCCTTTTCCAGTTAAATCTTCGGGACGCAAATCGATTAGAATAAGATGATTATCTGTTCCATTAGTAACTAGTTTTATATCAAGAGCCATCAATTCATCTGCTAAAACTTTAGCATTGTCGACAATTTGTTTAGCATAATCCTTAAATTCAGGTTTCATTGCTTCTGCAAATGCGACAGCTCTTGCTGCAGTTGAGTGATCATGAGGACCTCCTTGTAGACCAGGAAATACAGCTGAATCTATTAATCGAGCTAGAGTAAATGGTTCACCTGCTTTTGTTTTCTTTTCAGGATGATGAATCTCATGCAACCTATCTTCGGTCTTACACATTATGATTGCACCACGTGGTCCTCTAAGACTTTTGTGAGTTGTAGTTGTTACAACATCGGCATAAGGAACAGGGTTTTCATGTACTCCACCAACTACTAAACCAGATATATGAGAAATATCTGCGAGTTGATAGGCATCAACTTCTTCTGCGATTTCTTGGAAGGCTTTGAATTCTATTTTTCTGGGGTAAGCAGTTAAACCTGATATAATCATCTCAGGCTTTTCCTTTCTAGCTAGTTCATGGATAACTGCCATGTCCAGCATTTCTGTCTCTTTATCAACATCATAGCTAACGCAAACATAATTTTTACCAGAGAAGTTTACATGACTTCCATGAGTAAGATGCCCACCTGATGTAAGACTGAAACCTAGAAATTTATCTTTTAGATTTA
>JAGLTP010000454.1 GCA_023135215.1 Candidatus Heimdallarchaeota archaeon | reverse complement strand
AGTTAAGAGTTGAATCCACATATTATTTTGGGGAAACTAATGATACAGTAGTATTTGAATTCGAGATAAAACCTCTCCCACTGATTTTAACTTTAGAAACTTCTAGTTATGAAATAATAACAGGATCAGCTGTTGAAATAATTGGTACCTTAACCTATCAAAATGGCACTCCTGTATATAATGTTCAAATAAATTTCTTTATTTATATTTACTACAAAATTGTCCCCTCGAATGTTTTTGCTGCTATAACAGATTATGATACAAGAGAACCTCTAACTGATACAACTGATGTAAATGGAATAGCTTCTGTAACTTTTACAATGACAGAGGATATAGACCATATTGAAATATCTGCTACATTCGAAGGAGATCAAATCCGAGATGTTGTCTTTTTAGAACTAGGAGATACTATTATCTCAATTTTACCACCAGGGATTGAGAGTTGGCTTCTTTATACAATCATAAGCGGAGTTGTTCTTCTAGCTGTTATAGCTTCTATTATTGTTTACAGATTAACAAGAAAGAAACCTTTTGAAGTCTATCTAGACAAAATCCCTGACCAAGATATAACCATGAAATTAACTGAGATGTGTCAAGGGGCTATATTAAGTATATTCGACCAGAAAAAAGGAGCAGTCCCTCTAGTAGTAGAACATTCATTACAATATGATTATGGCAATCGATTAGCTCTCGAAGCTGAGAATTTTGTACTACAAGTAGGAGATCAAGCCTTTTCATCTTTAGGTTTTGAGAAAACAATGAAAGGAAGAAGACTAGGCTCTCTTACATTGCCAAATGAATCAATGCTAGGATATATTCATGGAATTCAACTAGAAAATAAAATGGCTAGAGGAGGATATGAAAATCTTGTTCTAACTGTTCTAACTGATTTAGAGTTCGGTACCCTATTAATGGCCTATCAAGAATTCTTGCATCATGAAATCGATGAACTCATCTCCATGCTTGTGAAAAAGAAACCTCTATATGAAGTAAGAGAACAATTAGACACAATTAGAAGACAGACTACAAAAATCATTTTAGCTGCAATGCTTTCACAGGAAACATAGAAAAAAAAGAGAGATTAACTTATA
>JAGLTP010000453.1 GCA_023135215.1 Candidatus Heimdallarchaeota archaeon | reverse complement strand
AAAGAATGGTCAGGACCAGAAGAACCAATAAAGCCTGAAGAGATTAATTGTGATGGTTGTATAATACTTGATAAAGAATTATTCACTTATTGTAACAGTTGCCAAGTAAGAATTTGTGGATTAGAGAAAGGTGTCCAAAATTGTGCTCATTGCAATGAATATTCTTGCGAAAAGCTTGAAGGATTATGGAATTTGTTCAAAATGACTGAACCAAAAAAAATGCTTGATGAAATAAGAAGTGATCTAATTTAAAATAAATTATACATCAATCATCTGACAAAGTAGTAAAAAACCAAGAAGGTTCTCAAGTTTGTTTGTTAATTTATCTTTTCCTTATTATCAAATTTAAACGAGTTTTAATGAGCATAAAATTTTTTTCATCTAATATAGATTTATCTTTTTGATAAAATACAAAACACCATAAATTTAAATAAGATTTTATCTAATAAATAATAATATAAGTTAATTTATTAATAAAGTAGTTAAGTTTATAAGTGGTTGATTGACTTGTCTTATCACACAAAGAAGAAGTGAAAAACAATGAAAATTAGTGAAAAGAATTTTCAAAACACAATAAACAAGCTTGAAGAGAAATGTAAGAAGATAATAGAGGAAACAAGCGTACCTGGATTATCTGTTGCTTTATTCTCAAGTGAAAAAATCATCTGGATGAAAGGTTTTGGTTATACGGATAGAAAAAAGATAAGAGAAGTAGATGAGAATACACGCTTCGCATATGCTTCAACTGGAAAATCATTAGTCTCTGCAGTAGCTATGAAAGCTGTGCAAGATGGTTTGATTAAGCTTGATGATCCTTTAATTAAACATTATCCAGAGTTTTTTGTTCTGAGTATTCACGAAGAAGAAGCTTACAAGAAAATCACATTCCGTCATTTACTTTCACACACTTCAGGATTACCAACTGAAGGACCGCCCGGTACAGGATTCGATGAAAATGGAAAAGAATATGATCCTACATTTGAAGAAAAGATCGAGAGTTTACAGGGATGTTGGTTGATTGCCCCTATTGGGAGTAGAGCTAGATATTCTAATTTTGGTTTCGATTTAGCAGCATATGGTCTCCAAAGAGCAAGCGGAAAGAGTTATCCCGATTTTGTAAAAGAAAGTTTTACTAATCTTTTAGGAATAACTTCGATAATATTTGACAGAGAAGAAGCTCTTAAGGCAGAAAATACTGCAAAAGGGTATCTTGGACAATATGAAGCAATCATACGTAACAGTTACGATCATGGTGCAGGAATGCCTTTTCTTTCAACTAAAGATTTAGCAACATTCGCACGATTTTTACTAGGCAAAGGGAAGATAGATGGGAAAATGATAGTAAAAGAAGAATATCTGGAGGAAATGTTCAAAGGAGACTATAGCGAAGATTACTTTGATGGTACTGTAGCTAGATTCACTAACTATGGTTTAGGGATGTTTCTTAACAGCATTAATGAAGACATAAAAGTTTTCCATCACCCTGGAGGAGCTTTTGGTTATGGGGCAACAATGGTAATTGTACCAGAGTATGACATAGGAGTAGTAATGCAATCCAATGATGAATACAATGATCCAATAACACCATTGACAGTAGAAACTGTCAGATCTATGCTTGAGGAGTTAAATGTTGAGATAAAAGAAAAGGAGAAACTAGATAGAAGAAAGAATCCAGCAGTAGAACTTAAAATCGACGAGTTAAAGAAACTTGAAGGGCATTATGCAGGTGTAGGGAGTCCAGATCTCAAAGCTTGCATTAAAGATGGTACATTGCATCTAGGTCCTCACAAACTTACTCCTCATAGTAATCTGGAGTTTAGTGCTGAGAGATTACTTGTAGTTAGATTTGAAATGGATGAGCAAGAGACACCTAAAAGGGTGGTTTTTCTTCACATTGATCATGGGTGGTGGACAGCTAAATTCATAGAAAAACTTAAAGCTATTCCTGAACAATCAAGAGAACGATGGGAAGATTTCAAGGGATTGTATATCTGTTATTTCTATGGAATCGAAAGGAGCTATTTTGTTATAACAAGCAACGAGAAGAATCTGATTGAGAAGAGCAGTTTTAGTGAAACTGAACTATATGAGAGCAATGTAAAACCAAATCTTTTCTTTACTTTCAATGGTAATGGTTATGAGTTTAAGGAAGATTATCTATTAATTGGTGGGAATGTTAAAACTTTCAGATATGAAGAACCAGTTCAAGAAATGACAAAATTGGCAGAAACAGAACCTGACCACAGATATCTGTCTGAATACAGTTTGAATAGTCTAGAGAATATGTTAAGAGCTTTGGAACGAGAAGAGGAAGCAGAAAATATCAAGAAGCTTAATGAAAGATTAAACAAGGATTGATGAATTCAGTCCACCTTATTTTTTTATTCTAAAAAAACTAGTTTTTTATATTGAAATAATCACGCATTCTTTGTGTGGATGTAATGAATGAAGAATACCTTCATTTTTTGAAGTATAAGAAAAAGCCCTCTACTAAGACTTTAGAGCGTTATCTCAAGGATTTAGAGCTGTTAGAGGATTACCTACACAAATTTAAGGAAAACAAAGACATTAAGAAAACTGAACTAGAGGATATTGAAGATTTTATCAACTGGCTAAAAGAGGGTGAACCTCAAAGTGTTGTATCATGCTGTAAAAACATCGGGATATATTTTGAG
>JAGLTP010000452.1 GCA_023135215.1 Candidatus Heimdallarchaeota archaeon | reverse complement strand
TTCCTTATTTTTATTTAATGCTTTTTCCTTAGTTTGTGAGAATTCGGTTTCCTTATGCTTTAATTCTGACTTTACCTCTTTGAATTGTTTCTCTGATTCCAAGGAATCATACCAATGAAGTTCTTTTTCCACTTCTTCATATCTCGTGATCAATTCTTTCTTCTTTTGCAGTCTTTCTAAATTTTCTTCTAGCTTGGAAAGTTTATTTTGTTCTTTTTCCAATTGTAAAACTAATGGAGAGATTTCTTTTTCTTTCTCATCAACACGTTTCACTGAATCCAAATAACTCATAAAAATCTCCTTCAATCCTGTAGCAGCTAATAGAGTGCTTAGTTTTTTATGAGGAGAACCGTCTGCAAAAGAACTTAGATAACCTTCTTCTGTAAAATTCAGCATTGTATCCTCATAGATTCCTATGCTCTTCATTAATCTTTGAACCTGAGCTCTTGTAATATCCTTTGATTTACCATTTGCAGCTATCTTTCTTTTTATTCTTCCATTCGCTGATATCTCAATTACAAGAATGAAAGAATCATTGTTTGTTATCGAAATTAAATCAGGATCAGTTACTGTAATGATTCTTTGTTCAGATAGAGAAGGATTATTTAGCTCAAGATGAATAAAGCATTTATCATCAAATTGCCCTACTAAATCTTTTGAGGAACCCAAAGATACTCTATTTGGTGTGTGCCCTATTGCAAGTATTAACGCTTCCAATATTTGAGTCTTCCCGCTACCATTTGCCCCTGAAATAACCGTTATCGGTAATTCTTCGAGATTAAGCTCTGTTTGCTTATGCATCTTGAAGTTATGAAGCTTTAGGCTTTTGAAGATATAATTATCTTGAGCTAAAGTCATTCAGTTATCACTAGTTTTACCTTTTATAATCTAGCGACAAAACAGTATTTAAAACAAGCTATTATGTAGGTTCAAAAATCAAAGTAAAAACAATAAAAGAAAAAGAAAAAGAAAAAGAATTAAGGTTTGATTTTTTTCTTCAAGGTGACTGCAACTGCAGTAACAAAGATTGTTCCAATTGACCAGAATAGAGCATCATATGAGCCTAATCTGCGGGTTTGATCTCCTCCACCGAATACATCAGCTCCTGCTGAGGTTCCAGTTTGAGTAGATTCACCATAATCTTCCCAATCTTGTTCGTCTTGTGTTTGACCATTCATCGAATACATCAATGGACTTTCAGTATCGTCGTCTCCAATGCCATCGTCACCAAGTTCGTTTGCAAATCGACTGTCATATATGACATAGATACCTGGAATAAAGCATCCATGGCTTGTCAGGAACAACCATCTAATGATAATCGTTACAGATTCACCTGGTAGTAACTCAATACCTTGGAACAAGATTATACCCATTCCGTAATAGATTCCATCTACTATATCTCCTTCAGAAGAAGATCTAGTGATTAATTCCATTTCAGAAGCATTGTAGAATTGCATCGCAGTAATATGTGT
>JAGLTP010000451.1 GCA_023135215.1 Candidatus Heimdallarchaeota archaeon | reverse complement strand
GCAGAAGTGGGATGTAAGTAAACCTCTCCATCAAGAATCGTGTAAGGAATCCTTCTTTGATCAATCCAAGAAGTTGTTTCTCTGAATTCTTTAAACATATCATTGCTTACAATCATTGCGTTCTCCTCTTCTGCAAGTCTTAGTATGAATTTATCTCCATCAACTCTTGCAGGAAGCATTTTCATAGCACCATCTTTCACTAGTTTATCTAACCTTCTCTGATTGTCTATTTGATACCTTAAAGCTGCATCTGCAACAGTTACAATCTTCTTAAAATTAGCTCGACTTAATCTATTTATCATAGCTTCAACATTACTTATTTTTGGCTTATCGTTATTACCTTTCTCTTCCCAAGCAATATTACTACCATCTAGAATAACTGTATCTAGAGGATACACAACCTCAGGAAAATGTCTTTCTGAATCTAATCTGCCTTTTGACGCTAATCGCTTTATAACATCTCTAGAGAAATATATTATTCCAATAAACATTGAAGCAAAAATGATACCGTAAGCATAATACAGATTCATCCCATCTGAAATCTCCACTATAGGATATATGACAATAGTTCTTATGATAGATGATAATAACGTTGAGTACCATTTAGTTCCTGTTATCGTCTCCCACTCAATCTCTATCCAAAATCTTAAGTTAGCAACGCCTTCAGTTATTGGGCTTGCACTTACTGTGAAAAAATGCTCCCCTGAACTAACTTTGATGGAATTTGTAGCTTCATCATTATCATAATCCAATTCATTACAATCTATTTTTGGTACGATAAATAGTGGATTATCTTCGTCATTATCGATAGTAAATGAGATAGTATAAGTTTCTCCCATGGTAACATTGGCTGGTATTTCATAATTACCCACATCTAAATAGGGGGTAACAATAATGTCTAACGGATCACTAGAACCAATTATCTGAACTGCGGGTTCATCAATCGTTCTGTATGAATAAGAGAATGAATATTTCTTATAGAGATATGTATCAGGATCAAAACGTATATTGGCTAGATATGTTTCTCCATCTGCTAGTTCTAGTTCAAAAACATCTATGTAGATTTCAACAGAACCTAATGTACCTGAACTTTCAATATTTGTTAGAGTTACATTTGTAACTGTTGAACCACCAATGTTAGAAATAGCGTAATTCACCGTGTTACTCACATTTCTGTACAGAAAAGAAGGATTCTCAGGGAAAAACATTCTTACTTTCCCTGTTGGTAGAATTGTTAATTCAAATGACCTTTGTAATTGGTATACTTCTGTTGTAGTGCTATTTGCCAAAGCATTTACAGAGTATGTACCTGCATTTAAACTATTGAAAGATGACCAGATAACTGTCTCATTAACATAATCCGAAATTAGTACAGGTACGGTTTTTTCGTAAATTAATGCATCAGATGCAGATGTAATGTTAAAATAAATGTAAGAATCTGGAATAAGTGAAGAATCATTTGCATAAACAAATCTAAAATGAAGTATTAAATCGTCCTCTCCTCTAGTTATTAAACTTGAATTAAGTAGAAAATCAAAAGTTGCATTTCTGGATTGATCAAAATAGTAACTATCGTTTATTTTTCCAAGATTCCTTTGGTCACCTAGGGTGGTAATTGTAGGATTCATGAAGCCAAACAGCAGAATGAAACCAAAGATAACTAACCTTACTTTATAGGACCATAACCTCCTATACATTAATTGACACTTCTATTCTTTTCTATTCAAAAATAGTTTGTTTTGTCAGTCTAATAAGTTTATCTAGTAACTTTGTTTTTCTCTTAAATTAGCTTCTCAAAAAAAGTAATGTAATTGGACGATGCGAAAATACCCCTGATTCTGTTTGGAAGCCGTCAAGGACCTTCCTGGCAACATTCATCTAAGCACTTTACCCGGCTCAAAGAGCCCTATTTAAGCTTGCTCCAAGATGCTTGGCCGTTTCATCGTTCCCTATATTCTCATCAGCAAATTATCTCAATAATGTCACCATTATCTTCATCGCATCATTGTCTCTGAATATAGGACGTGTCGTTTCTGTTCCATGAGCCACGCTCTCGCATGGTGGAAAATTACCACATCTGATAGTGGAGTCAGGAGGTTCCTCAGTATTAAACCGATGGTTGCCCTCTCGCTTCGTCCGATCTTCCTTATCTCAATTGTAAAAATAAAGATAACTGTTGTTGTGAGTTTAGTTTTGCATGTAAATTTAACCACTAATTTTGTGGGGTTTAAATAGGTTTTTTTAACTCAGAACAGCGAAAGTAAATGTCGTTTTTATGGGGTGATACAGAAGAAGCTAGTGAAGCTAAGAAAGACTCATTTGAAAGAAGACTAGCATTAATTCTGAATGAACAAGGTAAAATTCACATAAATGAGCTTATGAAAACTATGTGGGGAGGACATCATCTTCTAATTAATTACCAAGGTATTTTAGAGATGGTTAAGCATTTAGTAAAAGAAGGTAAGATAATTTTAGAAGATAACTTTATCTCTTTAGCTTTAATGACAGTTTTTGAAGATGATAGGTTCAGAGAAAAATCTGTTTGGGACATTATTCAAAAAGAGGAAGATGTGGAAGAAAAGAAGGAAATTATGAGAAGATATAAACAGATTAACTCATTTACGTGAGACCTATTTTAGACACCAACTGGATTCTGACATCGAAAAATATAAAGAGGTTAGTTTTAAGAACAAATTAATTCCTTTAAACATAAGGTATTAGGACCAGTAGTTCAGTGGATAGAATGGCTGCCTGCGGAGCAGTTGGTCGTGTGTTCGAATCACACCTGGTCCGCCAAATTTCTTTTCTTCTTTTCATAACTCAGAGTGCTTTGACCTATAGAATGGGCTATTTTTCTTCAGAGGAATTTGCATGAAAGCTTCAGCATGTTTAACTGATGCTTGAGTACCTCTCATCAATGTTCTATAATGATGAAAATTAACATAGAAATCATTTCCACCTTTGTAAAGCTGAGATTTGTAACACCTAATTGCTTCCTCTTTCTTCTGATAAAAATCAGTTATATCAACAAAGATATGTGGATTAGGAAGTAAAATCGTAGTTTCTGATGTATATAGTTTTGATACAAGATGTGGATTCTCATACTGTGTTTCATGAGCTGCCCATTCAATAGCTTCTCTAACTATCCTAAATGTTGATCTATGATCTACATGGTAATCCTCTTCGAGGTGAGTAATGACAACATCTGGTCTAAAATCTAAGAGAAATTTTATGAGCTTTTGAGTTATGATTTCTTCATTATTATGTACATCCGGATAATCT
>JAGLTP010000450.1 GCA_023135215.1 Candidatus Heimdallarchaeota archaeon | reverse complement strand
CTGAATTTCTTACAATAAGTTTAGATTGGAATTATGTAATTGGTGCTACAACTTACCACGTTTATCGTTCCACATCTTACATCTGGTCTGTGGAAGAGCTCCTCCCCATTACCACTGTTTCTTCCAGTAATTATATCGATACTGTACCTTCTGAAGGATTTTACTACTATGTTGTTGTTGCTGGAAGCTTTGCAGGAAACAGTTCGCATTCCAATTGTCAATATGTAGAAGTGATTTTTCCTGATCTTGATGCTCCAGAACTATCCTTTATTTTACCCAATCCAACAGAAATAGACAGTATATCTTTAGTATGGGATGATATAGACGAAGCTACAGAATACTATGTCTTTAGATCTGAATCATACATCTGGTCTGTTGAAAGTTTAACTCCAATTGCAACTACAGGTTCCAATTCCTATATTGATACACTCCCCGATGAAGGTTTCTACTTCTATGTCATTGTTGCTACTAACGGAGTAGAAAATAGCACGCATTCTAATTGCGAATACATCCAATATAAATTACCAGTGCTAAGTGAATTTGTTATTGTCTCAAGTTTGATTTTTAGTACCATCACTATCTTGTTTGTAGTTATGAGAACACGAAAGAAAAAACCTAAACCGAACTAGTTTTTCACTAGTTCCTCTTTTTTTGTTTTTCCAACCATTCTTCAATCAGTTTGATTTTGATTTCTCTTCCAATTTTCTTATATCCTCTTAACTGTGATTCTATCTTCATTAGTGGAATCTTCATCCCTTCAAATTCAACATTGTCAATTACATCCTCTAATTTTCTTCCAGCTTCCCAAATATTTCTATCATCTTTAAACTCTATATGCCCTATTATATCTACTTCAATACCATGAATATTGAGTATACCATAATGCGAACGAATATTATCCTTTGTTGATAATGAAACATTTCTTACTAAAAATTCTGCAAACAATTTTTCAATCTCATAAGCTCCTTCCTCATCAGTAAAAAGATCTATGTCTCTAGGTTTGACATCTAAACCAACAAACTCCAAAGCTAAACTACCTCCAATTACCCATACAATGTCAGTTTCGCTAAGTTTTGTATAAATTATCTTTAGAGCTTCAAGAAGCTTGGATTCAATAACCATACAACTCAACAAAATAACAGATATCCTAATTATAAAACTAGTTGTTCTGTTTACAGGATTATAAATTTATTTTTGTAATGCTAGCAGACAGATTTATTAATTTCCTCATTGCATTTCTTGACTATACAATCTTATTAAACTGAATGTGATGTGTAATGAAAATAAAAAAACTAATCTCAACAAACTTAGTTTTGTTACTGTTTATAGGTATGTTTGTGATTTTTCTGACTCAATCTTCACAAACCACTTTAGCCGATTTCTCATCAATCAATGACGATTGTGATACGAATTTTGCTTATGTTGATTGGGGTCATATTTATATTGAGAATGATACTGCTTTAGCATATTTCGCAAATTCTGGTTCTGGTTCACCTGGTGATCCTTATGTTATCGACAACTACAACATAACTAGTGATAACTCTAACGGTATCACAATCACAGGAATTTCTA
>JAGLTP010000045.1 GCA_023135215.1 Candidatus Heimdallarchaeota archaeon | reverse complement strand
AGGTCTAGACGGGAAAAATTCAGAACAGAAATTAAAACGCTTGTTGAGATACTAAAAGAATACTTGACACAAAAGAAATATAGTGAAGGAATAATCTATGGTTTTCATCAATTAGATAAGAATATGAAAAGAATTCTGGGGATACGAAGGGAATCCCATCTTACTCCTAAGGAATTCTCCAGTTCCTTAAATCTGCCAGAAATCTTACCTTATTTAGACTTGATTATTGCATCTTTTTACATTGCTCGATATAAAAATGAAGAGATGACTTATGAGAACTTGGAAAATTTTATCGAAAATCTACAGCAAATTAAGAACCTCAGCAAAGTAAAAGCAGACATCGAGATTATTGATAGAAAAGTTATGGAGGAGATTAATTGAGTAAAATGAAGGTTCTATTCAATCCTAAGTACCAACCTCTTTTCAAGATGTTAATTAAATTACTTATAATTTTCATAATTATCACATTACCTTTAACCTTTAATTTTGCACTATCTTCCCCCCCCTATACTATAAGCAATACTAATCCAGGTGGTATGTCCTATTTCAAAACTCTATTAGAGCAAAATCAATTTAATACTACGAGAACCATTCTTTCTACTGATCCAATACAGAATTTACCAGAAAGCTCAATTTTAGTTATAAGTGGAGGTACTAAGTATTATAGATCCTCGGAAAAACTCATTATAGACTCTTTTGTAGCTAGAGGTGGTTTATTGGTGTTACTTGCTAATGAAGGACCAACCTATGAACTTGCTGAATATTTTGGTGTCCTTATTTCAGCTTCAACCATATTAGAAACACAATATTATTACAAATCCCCAGAAATACTGGTATTGGAATCACCCTTCTATGAAAATGAATCCTTATGTTTTATGCAAGCTAAAGCAATTTTACAAGTTTCACAAAATGAACAGCAATCGGAATTGTTTGAGTTACGAACAGAAAATACAACCTTCATAGATTCAAATAACGACAAGAAATGGAATGTAGTTCATGAGCCTCTTGGACGATTAAAGGTTGGAACAGCATTTCAGAGAGGATTGGGTGCTGTTATAGTTCTAACCTCACCAAGTTTTCTTACTAATGATTTGTATAGTGAAGGATTTGGTAATATAGATCTTGTATTTGATTTATTACGTCTATATTCTCCGGGAGCTAATAGATTAGTGTGTTTTGAAGAAAGTCATAAAACATGGCCTTTTGCATCAACTGAAGGAATTATTAATCAATCATATGGAACATTAATTCTACTAACAAAAACACCGTTGTTCATATTTGTTATGGTTCTAATTGTACTGGTGCTTTTCTATTTGACACCTAGATTTAGAGATATAATTAGATCAAGTGAAACCTACAAAAAATTTCTTACGGACAGGATTTGGAGTAGAAAAAGGGAACTTTATGATACATTTGGATCACCAATAAAACCAACGGTTGAAGAACAATATTTGTCTAATTTATATTTCCAATATGAACTTTATCCTAAAGAATCTTATAGTTATTATCTTGAAGAAAAACTGAAATTCATATCAGTAGATAAATTTACAGAGGAAGAGAGAGAGTTATTTGAGAATGCTCTAAACAAAAAATTAGATGGGAAGATCTTTATTTCCCTTTTTCTTATGTTAGAAGAAATTCAGAAACGAGGTAAATTATCATGACACAAGTACATGAAACCAAAGAAATATTTGAAAAAATAATGAATGAAATGAGTAAAAGAATCGTAGGAAATGAAACTGTTATAGAATTGATTTTTGCATC
>JAGLTP010000449.1 GCA_023135215.1 Candidatus Heimdallarchaeota archaeon | reverse complement strand
GAATCTCCTTTATTCATTTTAGCAATCTTTGCAGTCGAAATTCCAAGTTCTAAAACAAAAATAGTAAATGTATCTTTAGAAGTATCAGCTATCGAAAGAGGTATTCGTTCGCTATATTCATCGACCATTACGATTACAAATTGTCCTGGTTTAGCTTTTTGTGCAATTTTCGGCTCCTTAATCACTAATTTATGAACATTAGGTACTTCTTCTATTTTATCAACAATTTTATACATTTTTCATCACCAAGGTTTGTCTCTATCCTTTCGATATTCCAGCAGAATTTTGAAATCAGGTACTTTATCAGCGATATATGTTCCACGATATTTCAAGTAGTATTCATCTACAGGTCGTATCTGCGCTTCTTTACCTGTTCTTTGCATTTCTTGACTAATTTCTAGTATATCTAGATAGTTAAATCCAGAGAAATGTAATTCTCTTGCAATTTTCGTAATTATTTTCCAATCGTCAAGTGCAAGATCTGGTGGTCTTATCATTTTTAAAATATGCATTGGACCTTTTTGAGTTGTGATAGTACCATTTTCTTCTGTAAATGTAACTGCAGGTAAAACAACCTCTGCTAAATCAAAACCATCACTTGGAAAGACTTCTTGAAAAATAATTTTCTTTAGGGATTTGTACTTATTAAGTCCAGGTATTCCTTCAGTTGTATAAAGTACTTCTATCTTATTTTCATTTATCTTTTTCAAATCCTTAGGAGATCGATAGATATCTTTTATGCCAATTTGCTCTGCGAATTTCTGAAATATGTAATCAGCTTCATCAGTTAGAAATGGTGTTAAATATAGTGCAATTTTAGAAGGTGAGTGAGTTTCAATGATTTGAGCGACCTTGGCTGTTGCTTCATCCCAATTTGTAGGGTGTAGTTTAAAGTTCACTCTAATCATAGGGAATTCAAGTCGCTCTGTATTGTTAAACAAAACAGGAAGACAGAATCGACCTTTTACACAGATTCCAGTAAATAATGTCTTGTATTTTGGATCAGGTCTTAAACCAACAAGTCTATTCCATTTAACATCTACTTGGAATTGACATCCTTTATTGCATAACATGCATGTTGTACTTATTTGATTTTCAGGTTCTTGATACCATTTCTGTCCTCGCGCTGACAGAGCTCCTGTTGGACAAACATCTATACAAGAGCCACAAAACTTGCAGTCGGTTACCAAAAATGGTTTTCCAAAAGATGTTCC
>JAGLTP010000448.1 GCA_023135215.1 Candidatus Heimdallarchaeota archaeon | reverse complement strand
CTTGAATGGATCCAAGTAGATGTTTTTGTCCTTAGCTTCTATCCAGAATGCATCATGTCCTAACCAATGTATCTTTATTCCTTCATATTCAAACATGTTAATCGTTAAAAACAATAATTAATCATATATAAAGATTATAGAAAATAAAAGAAAAGAAGATTTAGTATTTTCTTTCTTGTCCAATGAAAACAAATACTTCTTTAGGTTTGATATAAGCTGTTACCATATCTCCTACTTTCATTTTTGCGAATTCTTCAGGCTGCTCAGTTACATCTAAAAGCAAAATGGTTTCATCTTTGAGAGTGCCAGTCATCTTAACTTCAGTGCCTAGGTATTCTATAGTATTGATTTCAAATTCTACTTGACACTCAGTTTCATTTGTAAGACTTACGTGTTCTGGTCGAACAACAAGATTTACTTCAGTATCAATAGGAATATTTTCCTTGATCTGTGTTCTTATTTGCTCTCCTCCTTTTAATTCTACAACATTCGGTTTTGTAACTTTTCCTACTAGAGTGCTTGAAGTACCTATAAATTGTGCAACAAAAAGTGTAGCAGGATCAGTAAAAACTTCTAATGGAGTGCCATATTGTTGAATTATCCCTTCATGTAGAATAGCTATTCGGTCACTAATTGCTAGTGCTTCTTCTTGATCGTGTGTTACGTAAACTGCTGTAATACCAATTTTCTTTATAATTGACCTTATTTCTGTCCTAATTTCCTTCCTTAATTTTGCATCAAGATTTGACAAAGGTTCATCACATAATAGAACATCAGGTTCCACAACAATTGCACGACAAAGAGCAATTCTTTGTTGTTGCCCCCCTGAGAGTTGTGTTGGTAGTTTTGCAGCTTGATCTTCTAAATGAACCAACGATAATACTTCAAGTACCTTTTTTCTTCTGTATTCAAACTTTTTGTCAAATTCAGCTCTTTTATCATCATAACTGATTTTATCTTTTCTCTTGATTAGATTTCTAATCCAGAAATAGAGTTTTGTGAAGAAGTATATTTTACTATACCATGGAGATTCCAGATTTGCTAATTCCTCAGGTTCTCTCATCTTCAATCCATATTCAACATTCTTGAAGATGGTTAGATGTGGCCAGAGAGCATAGTTTTGAAATATCATAGCAGTATTTCGTTTTTGTGGAGGTAGGAGGGTTATATCCTTTTCACCTAGAAAGACCTTACCTTCAAAAGGTTCAACAAAACCTGCAAGAGCTCTCAGAACTGTTGTTTTTCCACAACCACTAGGTCCTAAGAGAGTAGTAATAGTTCCATCAGGTATCTCTAAATCGAAATCCTGTACTACTATAAAATCATCATAAGCGCATCCTATTTTATCATACTTAACAGAGACCATTATTCTCAACACTTTATTGCTTGAGAATTGTTAAAAAAAATCACATAAAAATCTTTTTGCTGGTAAAATAGGAAAAAGCAACTTTTTTTGGAAAAGATAAATTATAATCCAGAGGATAAAAGATAAAAAGGGACAAAAAGTTATGAAGTTAGACTGTAGAGGTGCTAATATGGTAAAAAGAAATCCAACCGCATTTTTAAAAGAAGAATATCAAAAAATTCAAGCTGAAGGTAGAGAGTGGGTACATAGAAAACTTGAAACTCCTTCAGAAACACAAGTTGTTGTTGATGGTCAAGAACTTTTGATGCTATGTTCTAATAATTATCTTAATCTTAGCAACCACCCCCATCTTAAGAAAAGAGCAATAGAAGCTGTGGAGAAATATGGTGCTGGTTCAGGATCAGTAAGAGCTATAGCAGGAAATATGGCCATTCATGAAGAATGGGAAAAAAAACACGCTGATTTCAAAGAACAAGAAGCTTCAATTGTATGGATGTCAGGTTTTATTGCTAATGAAGGAGCTATTCCAACCTTAGTTAGAAGAGATGATTTCATAATATCTGATCAATTAAATCATGGATCGATTATTGATGGAGTAAGATTAACAAAAACAGTTAGAACAATCTATGATCATGTCGACATGGGAAGTTTAGAAGACAGATTAAGAGAAGCAGATGCTGCTGATCCTAACGGAGAAAAGAGAATACTTGTTATCACAGATGGTGTTTTCTCAATGGATGGAGATATGGCACCACTAGATGAGATTCAAAAACTTAGCGAAGAATATGGTGCAATGATTTTCGTTGATGATGCTCATGGAGACGGTGTTCTTGGTCGTGACAAGAAGGGTAAAGGTATTGTTGATCACTTTAGCCTTCAAGGCAAAGTTCAGGTTGAGATGAATACATATTCGAAGGCAATGGGCGTCGTAGGTGGCTCAATTGTTGGATCACAAGATTTAGTCAATTATCTTCGAAACACTGGACGATCTTATTTGCTTAGTGGTTCTCAACCACCTGGTGTTGCTGGTGCAGCTATTGGTTCGTTAGAACTTCTTGACCCTAAATCTGAGTATTTCATTCCTGTCGTTGAGAAACTTCTCGAGAATTGTAATTACTTCAAGAATGAGATCGTAAACATAGGCTTCGACCATCCAATTACAGCAGCTTCTGCTGAATGTCCTACTGCTATTGTACCCATCATTTGTGGTGAGAACGAAGTAGCTACTAAAATGAGTAATAGATTAATGGAAGAAGGCATATTTGCTTTACCAATAATGTTTCCAATGGTTCCAAGAGGCACATCACGTATCCGAGTTATGATGAATGCAGGTTTGACAAAAGACGATCTTGACTTGGCTTTAGGAACTTTTGAGAAATTAGGAAAAGAATTGAAAATCTTCTAATCATCTTATCTTCTTTTTTTCTTTTTTCCAAATCATAATATTTCTTTTGTATATTATGTCGTATGCTAAACTTAGAATCTCTAAAAATATTTGTTGGTAAATTCTTGTTCCATCTTTGTAGATATTCTCTTACGTATTGATGATAAATAATAGATAACTCACCAAGTA
>JAGLTP010000447.1 GCA_023135215.1 Candidatus Heimdallarchaeota archaeon | reverse complement strand
TCTGAAAGAAGTTCTTTTGATATAATTAAAGGTTTGAAGAATACCAAATTTATACAAGAACCCATCGAAGGAGAGTATTATGATACAATCAAGGGTCTATTTGTCGATTCTAACATCACAAAATTATCTAATGACGAGATTAAAAAGGAAACATCAATGTATGAGGAAATTGGAGATTTATTCGTCAAGAACAATGGCAATGCAAATGCATTTTATAATTATCTTGCAGCACAAATTCTTGCAATACAAATCAAAGATGGGAAGAGAGTAGAGAAAATAAACAAGAAAATTACACGGACTATTGAGCAAATTGTGAGAGATGGTACCAATCAAATTTCTGATTATATTTTATATATCAATTATCAGATAGCTTTAGGAATATCAACTAATAATCTCAAGCAAGCTAAACAATATGCAAATGAAACAATTGATTTAGCTAAGAAAAGAGATAACCCTCTTTATGAAGCTTTAGCCAAAGAAATCTTAGCAGTAGTTGAGAGTGAGAAAAATACTGAAAAAGCAATAGTTCATTATGAATCCGCTATCTCTATCTACGAGAGTCTTGAAGATTCAGTGGATCTCTTGAGGGTTTTAGAGAATTTTGGTGATTTTATTTTACCTTTACTCAATGACAGAGGAAGAGAAGTATTGAATAGAGCTCTAGAAATAGCAACTCTGTTAGAAAAGAACGTTATTATCGATAGAATTAAAGAGAAATTATAAACTGTCTCTCTTTCAGCTTATCGAAACGATCACCAATATAGTATCAAGGATTGAAAGAAATCTCAAAATCGTAATAGTCAAACTAGATTATAATTTTCAGGAGAAAGATATGATATCTAACTGTTTTTGAACTTTTTAACCGTAAGCTTAAAGAATTCCCTCAAGTATACTATATTTGAATAGTTTTTAGTCAAACTGTTATATTTGGAAGTGAATCTATGGGTGAATGTGATCATAAATGCTCAAAATGTGGAGAAGAGTGGAAATGTGATTTTCCTTATTTCTCAAATCATCAATTTTATGAAGATGTTCTTCAGCAGGGATCATATTGCAATGCTTGGTGCCCAAGTTGTGATCCTGAAAAACGAGATGATATGAAAAAGCTGTTTGAAACAGATGATGGGCTTTACTTTAAGAAGAAAAATATCTCTAATATTTGAGAATTTTGAGGTTCTGTTAGTTCTGATGTATAAGCATTTAATTCTGAATAATGAATAGTCATATAAATAAACCAATAGAAACAATTAATATCTGTTATCACAAACAGAAACAAATAATAAAATTAGTGACGATTATGAAGAAATTAGTTAAGTTTTCTATTTTTATTCTTGTGTTATCAACACTTTTGATAACCCCTACAAGAGCTCAAGACGATGTTTCTTATTATTATTCAGAAAAATTTGTTAAAAACTCCGTATTTACCTGGAATGTTAATCAATCTATTAATTACTATGAATCTTTACCTAAGAACGCTAATTTTACTGTTAAATTGAAAGACGCTCTCTATCCTGGACCTATGACTCCTTCTGATTTAAACAGTATTTATATCGCAATAGATGTTGATGGAGAAAAATATTCTGGAGAAGGTTTTCCACTTTTCTGGCATATTAGAAAAATAAATGGTACAGTTGAAACGACTATCAAAGAAGAATTCGAAAACTCTCCAGAAGTTTTCAATGTAAGTACTATATCAAGCACTCTTTTTAGAACTGAATTTACAATATTCCATGAAAATTATACTCTTACAATTGAGATGGATATTGATTCCGCAGATGGGTTAACAAAACGTTATTTTGAGTATTTTACAGATAATGTTGACTTAGAAAGTGTTATTGAATTAGTATTCACAAACTACACAGTTGAAGCTTCCTTTCAATTCTTGTGGGTAGTACTAGGATTCTTCCTTGTAACTTCGACTCTTGTCGTTAACAGAAGACGAAAGAAGTGATTCTTCTTTTCAATTTTCTATATTTATTTCTTAGAGAAAAATAAATAAATTTAACTACACGCACAAGTCTTATAAGAGACTTAACAAGATTATCATAAAGGTGCTTAAATGCAGACAGGAGAATCAAGCGATACTAAATCAGAAGAGGATTTTCTTGAAGATAAATTTAGCCCAGTTTTTTCAGTAAACTGGATAG
>JAGLTP010000446.1 GCA_023135215.1 Candidatus Heimdallarchaeota archaeon | reverse complement strand
ATAATACCAACAGAAAAATGGGGAAGAATTACTCATCTATTAATATCTCACGGAAGAGAAATCTGTAAAGCTCTAAAACCTCGATGCTTAAATTGCTTTGTTTCAGAATATTGCCCTAAATTTGGTGTTTCAGAAGAATAATTTTCGCATTATTTTCATATTGCCTTTTGTATATGATTTTTAAGCAAATCAAATTAACTTATTAATGCAATAAAATTTATGTAGGAAACTATAAACTAGTAATATCGAATAGAATTATAGGATGAATAAAATGTCAAAAATTGATATTCTTCCTCCATTATTAACTCGAATAGGATTCAATGAAACAGATATTAAAGTATATGCTGCTACATTGGGTCTTGGAAAAGTTACAATAGGGGAATTATTGGTCGTAACTGGATTAGATCCTCTTACACTCATTCAATCAGTTAAGAATTTAGAAGAATTAGGCTTCCTAAAGAAAACTATAGGGAGAACTCCTGTTTATTTTGGAATACTTCCGTTTCTAAAAGAATACATTGTTGTTGAAAAGGATGGTTTATACTCTCTAGATGCTGTTATTACCTCTCTTAAAGGTGCAAAAGAGGAATACAAAGAGAAAAAGGAGAAATTTGGAGGGACACTTGAACTCACAGGTGAAGGAACTGTTTTCGATATCCACGTGGTTAGTGGTCTAATCAAACAGGTAGTTGATTCTCTATACCAAAATTATATGGATTTCACAGATACAACAGAGATTTCAGCTTCGGAATTTGTTGAAGGAATCCGAGCAGAGGTTGAGGGCTATTTAACAAGAATTATGGATCAACCATTAGTATTTTCCACACAATTGGAAACCTACATTCAAGAGCTTAACGCTTTCATTAAGCAGTTTCATCACACAGCAAATCAGCAAAGTGAGCAGCTACTAAACTCAATAGATGGGAAAACAAAAGAAACATTCGACAATCTGAAAAAAATTATTAGTAACGGGCTTGATGCTCACACTGATAATCATCATGAGTTCTTAGATAAACTTGCACCAGAGATAGATGTGGAGCTAAAAGAGTTAGTAGGTAAAATTTCAGAAATCCAAGAATCTTTTTCTGATAACTACAACAAAGTTTGGCAAGAAGCCTATTCGGGTTGGATTAATGAATCAAAGAAGATTGTTGATGCATTATCACAAGACGTGAATAATCTTTTCTCTGAGCAAATAAAACAAACCCAAGAATTACGTAGAAGTGTTGAACAGATAGACAGACAAACAAATTTCTTGTCCTCGAAGATTGCTGAGGCTATTAATAGCATTGACTCTTCAGCTGTTCTAAAATTAGGAAAGGCAAGGAAGCAAATTGAATCACCCTTGATAGATGCAAGAGATACAGTTAGAAATTTAGCAAATGATCTCAATGAAAGTGGTCTGCAATTAATCGATCAACACGTTCTAGCACTGAATGAAGTCAGAGATGAAATCAGATCACAGCTAGATCATTTCCAACTTGATGGTGAAACTACAATAAGAACAAAGAAGAATCAGCTTATAGATGCTACATTAGAACAAATCGATTTACTTCCAAGCGATTTATTGGATTTACTTCAAAACCAAACTGAAGCATATGCTAGATCTTCGTATGATTCATGCTCACAGGTAACTCAAGAATTGAAACAAACAACAGAAGAGCAATTAACAGCAATGAAAGAACAAGCAACAAAGGAAGTTAAGATCTATGCAAATGATCAATTTCAAGTGATAGCAAAGTTGCAATCAAATGTTATAAAGGAACTAAACAAATCAAAACAAGATTCTGAAAAAATGGCTTTGGATTTAAAAGAAAAGCTACAATCTTCTGTTACTAGTTTTAATGAGCAAGTGAATACGAAAAAAGAAGCTTTTGCTCAAGAATTAACTGATACAAAACAGAACTTGAAGGATTACAAAGAAGAGAATAAAAATCAAATTATCAAACAAGTTACTGAAGGGGAAGAAATTCAAATTAATACTCTAGTATCACAAGTAGCTGCCGTAATCAAGGATGTAGATGAAATTTTAGTAACTCAACTCGATTCATTAATGGAAAAGGCAATGACATTCTATCAGGTCATAAATACTAGAGAAGATGAGTTAAGACAAATAGATAAATCGGCTTCTACTTATTCCTTCGATGGTCAGCATAACACATCAATAATTGTTGGAGAAGAGGCTATTAAAGCAAGTGTTACTGATATTGCAATGCGTTCTAAATTTGAGTTGCTTTTGGTTACTCCTGATGTTGATGAAGAGTTATTAAAAGAAATGATGCAATATACTAAAGCTCAACGAATAACTTTGGTCTCATCGTTTGATAAAAGTAAACACCAAACACTGCTTAGACCTTTATCAGAAAGATTCACAGGTTTGAAGTTAAAACATTATGAAAAGAAAGATGTTTACTGTGGAATTCTTGATGGTAATCAAGAAGCCATTTTCGCATTTCTTTCTACTGATGAAGTTCCAATTGCTGTTAGAACAACAAATGATCTTCTATTGCAATTATTCAAAGCTGCAATAAATAGAGATGTTCTATTTCACTCCAGTGATGTAGAAGTATAAATCCACTCACTTCATTTACTTCTTTTTTTAACAAAAATCAATAGACACTAGTTGGAAAACACGTTTTCCTCATTGATTAATCAACGTAGAATTTGCAGGATCTCATATCTAAAAGATGTGGAAGTTTTTGAATTAAACCAGCTCTTACTAAAAGTTTTAATCCATGACGAACAGTTCTTGGTGCTAAACTGCACATTTCGACAATTTCTCTGCTAGTGATTGGACCATTTCCAATAACTATCTTATAAATTGTAATTGCGCTTGGAGGTAAATCAGATAAAAGCTCTTGCCTCAATTTCGGATTTTCAAGTGCTACTGCCACATATATCAATTCCTTAAAGGTTGTTTAAAAATCGAAGCAATCTCTTTTTAAATCTATTTAAAATCTACTCAGAAAATAATAGCTCATATATTGTTTTATTGGTTATATCTATCACAATTTTAAGTCACAAGCATAAAATACAAAAAAAAATCTGAAACTTCCATCAGTGTTTAAAAAATTGCACTTTTCTTCTATAACCGCTAAAAATCTTATTTTGAGAGCTTATGTCACTTACTTAATTTTGGAAAGTTTAGACAGTAGAAGCATCTTAAAAATAGTATCTATTACGTTGACAAGCAATTTCAAGGACTAAATACAACTGTAAAGATGCAATCTATGTATCTAAAGGTGAGTGAAGATTCAAAAAATTG
This sequence comes from Candidatus Heimdallarchaeota archaeon, assembly GCA_023135215.1. Next base: position 702 of record JAGLTP010000446.1, on the reverse strand, counting down.
AATATCAAATCCATTAAAAAACCGAATATTTATTAAAATATACTACTTTTATTTTATTGCTGATATTATTCGTTATGGTAGAATTATGTATTAACAGAGCATAATTCGTTAAGAGAAAAGTGGATTTTAGAGAAGAGATTTGGATTCCGCTGCTGCTAAATGTGCTAAATGCAAAGGAATTGGAATTTTATATCTGGAAGACATTATTTGCTTTACTATTCTGAAAGAGGATTGGATAGATATTTTGTTTCCAGGTGAGATGTAGATTGGGTTCCATTTTTCATTTGATCTATATTGGATTCCAACATCCCTTTCCTTAACCTTGATGTATTTTGTATTTTCATTTTTCGATGGCATATAACTGAAATATCTTAATGGTTTCTTAGCCACGCCAATTGCAGGTTTATTAGCAAGAACACCAAAGATGGTTGCAGATCCAGCAAAGTAAGGGTGGGCAATTCCGTGACCGTCTATTAAGAACAAATCAGGCATATTACTAAATTTCGGTAAGATTTTAAGAAAGAATGGAACCTCCCTTAGAAACAAGAACGTAGGGATGTATGGAAAAGCTATATCATCTTTTAGTGTTCTCTTTTCGATTACTTCTTTCTTTTCTACATCAAAAATAATACCTGCGACATAACCTTGTTTTCCCTTATACGCAACATCTAATGCTCCAACTTTTGAGATTTTCTTCAAACT
>JAGLTP010000445.1 GCA_023135215.1 Candidatus Heimdallarchaeota archaeon | reverse complement strand
ATGGTTATGATGTTCGGCATTAAGATTATTCGTTGGCTTTATATTCTGAGGAAACTTGATGTAACAATCTCATTCTTTCAAGCAACCCAGCTAGTTCTAATTGGAGCTTTTGGCGCATCTATTACTCCAGCAAAAATAGGAGATGTAGTTAGAGCTTTATACTTATCCAGCTGGACAGAAACAAAAGAATCCACAAGCTTCTTCAGCGCTATTTTAGATAGAGTTACTGATTTGATAAGCATAGGAATTTTTTCTCTGGTGGCGTTACCATTCTTTATAACTCAGCTAGAAGAGAAAATAAAATGGGCAATTGCAGGGGGGTTGTTAATTATAGCAATCATACTTCTATTGATGTTCAATTCACAAATAATTAGGAGAATTGTGATTATCATTTCGAAATTGAAAAAACTGAAGCCTGATTCAACAAATCACAATAATGAAACAGAAATCTTTGAAGCAGATCAGAAACCTAACTCCAGAACATTAAGAGTCTTAGATGATTACTATTCACATTTAGCTTACTTCACTCCTAAATCATACGTGATTATTATCTTCCTCTCTCTCTTCTTTTGGATTCTTTTGGGTATTCAGGTAAGTCTTTTAATTGTATCAATGGCTAATATCACATTAAACATCCAAGTAATTTTAACAATTACTGGCATAATGGCTTTAGCAGCCATAGTTTCCTTAATACCTATCAGTATAAGTGGGATAGGTATTCGAGATGCTACGATTACTGTTTTAGTATTTTACAGCTTAACAATCAGTTATGAAGTAGCTTTTGGCGCCTCAATAATCCAAACAGCTGTTAATATGTTAATACCCGCTCTGCTAGGTGGATTGATTTTGTTGATTCGTAAATGGAAAAGAAGTTCTAATAAATGATAGAAGTTCAAAGACCTCATCTAGATGTCTCTTGTTTTAGTTTTCATCTATTTTATGTATTTTCTTTATACTATATGATGTTGAAGTGTTAGCATAATTTCTAGCAATCAGCTCTGCTAGAAATCCTGTAAAAAGAAACTGAAATCCTGAAATCCCAAGTAAGATTGTAAGTAATAAAAGTGGTCGGGTACCTATGTCTTGACCATAGGCAAATTTCACCACCAGCAAGTAAATACCAGCACCAAGAGCTGTTAAAAGAAAAAGGCCTCCTATTTTTGAGAATAAACGCATGGGCCGTTGGCCATAACTAAAGAGGAAACGTAAAGTGAAAAAATCCGATAATCCTGCAAAGATTCTTTTAAATCCATATTTTGATTTTCCACTAAAGCGAGGTCTTTGAATGACTTTGACTTCTGCAAAACGAAATCCCTTATTGTAGAGAATAGCAGGTATGTACCTATGATCTCCCCCTAATAGAGTTAATTCTGAGATAGCATCTTTGCGATAAACACGGAGAGTACTGTCACTGTCATGAATTTTTAAGCGATTGAAAAGGCGATTAAGTGAGTTATAGATTTTTGAAGGAATTCTTTTGAATAGAAAAGATCCATGACGTTTCTGTCGCCAACTGCAAACCACATCAATGTCTTCAATTAAAGCATCAAGTAATGTGGGGATGTTGTGAGGATTATCTTGACCATCGCCATCAAGGGTTATTATAATATCTCCTTTAGCTGAATCAAAACCTGCTGCTAAAGCTGCACTCTTTCCAAAACGACGACGAAATTGGATAACACGTAAATTGTCTTTCTCTTTGGAAAAAATGAAGAGTAGTTCTGACAAAGTGTTATCTGTTGAACCATCGTCAATAAAGATTATTTCGAAATCTTGACCCAAGGTCTGAAGGACTTCTTTTAATTCTGAATAAAGTGGTTTTATATTTCCTTCTTCATTGTATACGGGGATAATAGCTGAAAACATGCTCTCAAATTGCTATCTTTAGAATGAAAGAAAAACTTTTCCAAACGATGTTAATTACATTGAAAAGCAGATGGTGGACCGGTCGGGACTTGAACCCGAGGCCTTCTCGGTGCAAGCGAGACGATCTTCCAGCTGATCTACCGGCCCATTGAATATACCAGACTGTCATCTTTTTCCACCGTTTTTTAAAGTTTCGATACCAAGAGTTTTTTAGGTTAAAAACATACTCAAACTTAATAGGCATATGAGAAATACTCGTTTTATTGAATATTACTTTAGTATTACATACTCCGACAAAAATAAAATTCTCAGAAGCCGACAAAAAGCCCTAATCTTAAAATTTCCAAGTAATAACCCCTAAAACAGCCCCTCCCCCCTATTTCCGATGGAGAAACACGTTCTTTGACTATTAGGGCTCTGTAGATTAAGAATCTCTACTTGAAGCGAAAAATCATCTTTTAATTAGATTTCCATTGGAAACATAAAACATTAAGTAAATATATTAGATGACTTTAAAAGTAAATATTATCTCAGTATAAATAGTTAAAACTTGAAAAATAAGTGATGAAGATGGTAACAATCAACGAAGCACAAAGAAAACTGCTCGAACTCATCAATAGTAGAAATAGTGTAAAACAATTAGATGTTATGAACATTCCAAAAACACCAAGCAGAATAATGGGTGAAAAAATGCTAAATGCTTTTGCTAGTCAGATATTGGATGACTGCGAAGGTTTAGAATGTGATCCAACTATTGAAGACGAATTAATTGAAAGTCTATTAAGTACATTAGCATTAGCAGGAATAGTGGGAGTAGATTTAGAAAGAAAACTGCTTGAGATTTTAGGATTAATGGAAATTGTAACTGCAGACAGTGCTTAAAATTACGCTAAATGGAGGGTTCCTCTTGGGTTCTGGAGAGTTAGTATAGCTTTCCACCTAAGGGAACTTCATTATCTGGTTTGACAAGGATACATTCTCCATTTTTATCTGGAACTCCCACCACCAAAACTTCTGACTTAACAGGTCCAATCTGACGGGGAGGAAAATTTACTACACAGAGAACAAATCTATCTCTCAAATCTTCTTTGGAATAATTAGATACTAGTTGAGCGCTTGATTTTTTTACCCCTATCGTTTTTCCAAAATCAATCATTAATTTGTAAGAAGGTTTCCTTGCTTCAGGAAAATCTTCAACTTCTACAACTCTCCCAACCTTTATGTCAACTTTTTCAAAATCATCGAAGTTTATCATAATGATTGTGAAATAATGCTCTAATATAAATTTTATACAATGAAATAAAATTTAATAAAGTGTCAGCTCCAGTCTTTACCGATGATTGGGCTTAAACGTGGTGTTGTCATACTCAAAGACCATAATAGAGAATGGAGCAAGTTATTTAATAAAGAAGCCAATCTCATTTCTTCAAAAATTTCTAACTATTTGGTAGATATTCAGCATATTGGCAGCACTGCGATTCCAGGCACAGTTGCTAAACCTATAATAGATATAGCAGTTGCAATTGATGATCTATCCAATGTTAAGAAAGTTATTCCTCCATTACAAAAAATTGGATATAAGTATAGGGGAGAACAAGGTATTCCAGATAGGCATTTGTTTGTGAAAGGAGATGAAGAAAGTAGAACACATCATATGCACATGATGGATAATACTTCTGACGAATGGAAAAAACACATTCTATTTAAAGACTACTTAAGGCAGAACCCTTTGGAAGCAAAACAATATTCAGAGCTGAAAAAGAAACTAGTTATTGAATTTGAATTCGATAGAGAAAAGTATACTGATGGTAAAGAAGAGTTTATTCAGAGAATACTTGATAAGGCTAAAGAGAACCAATAAAATCTTATTGCTGAAATTTTTAAAA
>JAGLTP010000444.1 GCA_023135215.1 Candidatus Heimdallarchaeota archaeon | reverse complement strand
ATTTATATACTATTCCTTATTACTTGAAATTTCTAACAACAACAGACGTCTAGCTTACTAATACACTTTTTACAAATGAGATTTGTTTCGATTTTTTTTAGCAGCTTCCACTACTTTTGCAGCAATTTCTTCGTTTACAGAAAGTAGCTTTTGTATGTCCTCTACTTTTGCTGCTGCAATATCTTCAATTCTCTTGTATTCTTGTAAAAGAATCTGAACCTTAGCTTTTCCAATTCCCTTAATCGTTTCGAAAATTGTGTCCCTTACCGTTTTTCTCCTGAGTGTTTTATGATAGCTTATAGCAAACCTATGAGCTTCATCTCTTACATATTGAATTAATCGTAAAATTAGTGAACTTTGTTCAAATATTATAGGTGTATCTAACCAGTCAACAAAAATCTCTTCATTCTTTTTTGCGATACTAATCGCAGGAATGTTGAGATTAAGTTTCTTAAGTACTTCTAGTGCTATATTTAATTGTCCTTTTCCACCGTCAACTATAATGAGATCAGGTGAAGGATCAGTTTTCAGAACATCTGAGGTATATCTTCTTGTCATTACTTCTCTCATCATTGCATAATCATCAGGATCAGTGTAATTTCTTCGAATCCTGAATCTTCTATACAATTTCTTATTTGGGTTTCCATCCTCAAAAACTACACATGATCCAACAGAATGTTGCCCTTTTAGTGTTGAAATATCATAACCATGAACTATTTTTGGTATATTGGGTAATTTGAGTATTTCTTGCATTTCTTCAAGAATATTCTCAGAATCATGTTGGTATTGGATTTCTCTCATGAATCTAAACATCTCATTCCTAGCATTTCTTTCTGCTATTTTTACTAGTTCAATGTCTGTTTCGCTTTTAGGAGTGTGTATGGTTAGTTTTAGATTCACTTGAAATCTTGTTTCAAAATTCGCGTCTAAAAGAATTCCATATTCAGTGATTTCAGTACCATAAATAAATGCTAAAACTTCTCCCAAATTTGTAAGTTTCGCTTCTTCTTTTGGATAAAGAAGGTTTCCAATATTTTGAACACGATGATTTCTTATCTCTAGCTTACTAAAAGTGATATTTTCCTCTTCTTCTACGAAAGCAATTACGTCAACATTCTTCTGATCAGAATGAATGTCTTCTTGAATATTCAAGATTGTACGAACAGCTTGTGTAAGATCACGTAGATTAACAGCTATCTCAAAATTTGATTGTTCAGAGGCTTCCCACATCTCTTCCTCTAGATTATCCAGTAAATCTGCAACATCCCCCTTTAGAAAAGAAACAACATTTCTTACAGTTTTATTATACTCCCTTGTTGAAACATCATTTTTACAAGGAGCTAAACATCGTCCTAATCTTTCTCTCATGCACCTGATTGACGTTCCTTTTTTCTTTAGGCTTTCAATATTTTTCCCACAGTTACAAATTGGAAAAAGCCTTAGAACAAGTTTTGCTGTTTGTCTTAACATAGTATTATTTGGAAAAGGACCAAAATAGAGGCTCTTTTCATTTCTAGGATCTGTCTCCCTGGCTATGAGAAGTTGGGGATATTTTTCTTCCAAGGTTATTCGTATTAGTAAATGAGACTTATCGTCTTTTAGCATACTATTCAATTTAGGCATTAGTTGTCGTACTAGCTTCTTTTCCAGAATTAATGCTTCTGATTCATTCCTAGTGATAATCCAATCTACTCTGTGAGCCAATTCTTGGAGTTTTTCTTCTTTTGGGAGATCTACTGTTTGAAAATGCTGTCTTACTCTGTTTCTCAGATTTTTCGCTTTTCCAACATATATTACTTTTTCATCTTTGTCCTTGATGAGGTAAACTCCTGTTTCATTAGGAATTTCTTCAAGGTCTGTGAAAAGACTCATACAACTTACACCAGTTTCTCGAGTTCTTTGATTTTATCACGATAAAGAGCAGCTTTTTCGAAATCTAATGTTCCTGCTGCTTCTGCCATTTTTTCCTTTAAATCTTCAATTACATAGAAGATATCTTCGGTTGTTAAATCTTCAGGAACTTCGATTCTTTCTTCTTCTTTAGGAGCTATTTGCATCAATGTTTCAACAATCGATTTAACTTCTTTACGTATTGTAGTTGGTTTGATACCATGTTTCTCGTTATATTCTCTCTGGATTTGCCTTCTTCTGTTATTTTCAGTTATAGCCTCTTTCATAGAATTTGTTAAGTTATCTGCATAAAGTATCACGCTACCATGAACATTTCTACTTGCTCGTCCCATAAGCTGGATAAGAGAACCCTTAGATCTTAGAAAACCTTCTTTATCGGCATCAAGTATTGCTACAAGAGCTACTTCTGGAAGATCCAAACCTTCCCTCAAAAGATTAATTCCGACTACTACATCATATTTACCCAATCTTAAATCTCTTAAAATTTCAATTCTATCTAATGTGTCTACCTCATGATGCAAATATACGGATTTAATATTCATATCAAGGAGATAATCAGAAAGCATTTCAGCACTCTGTTTTGTTATGGTGGTTACTAATACTCGTTCCTCTTTACTCACTCGTTGGTTAATTTCACTTACCAGTTCAGTAATTTGTCCATCTGTTCCCCTCACTTCAATTTTAGGGTCAACTAGACCAGTCGGGCGGATGATTTGCTCTACAACTTGATTAGAAACATCGAGCTCATATTGTCTTGGGGTAGCGCTGGTAAACATTACCGATTTCATGTATTTCTCTGTTTCTTCAAACTGGAAAGGACGGTTATCAAATGCTGATGGGAGCCTAAAACCATGATCGATTAAGTTTTTCTTTCTTGAATAGTCTCCTGCATACATCCCACGAAGTTGAGGAATCGTTAGATGAGATTCATCTATAATAAATAGGAAATCTTCAGGAAAATGATCAAGTAACGAAAATGGTTTTTCTCCGGGTTTTCTTCTATCAAAGTGACGAGAATAGTTTTCTATTCCTGAACATCCACCAGTTTCTCTCAGAAGTTCTAAATCATA
>JAGLTP010000443.1 GCA_023135215.1 Candidatus Heimdallarchaeota archaeon | reverse complement strand
CTACAATTAGAGCAAGAAGACTCATAAAGTAATATGATTCTGGCCAATAAATCTCACTATTAAAACATCTAAGATATACTATTAAAACCACACAGAAAATGAGTGAAACAGCTTAATATCATCTAGTTTTATCAATGATTTTTGGAAGGTCTTCTGATTTAAATTGACAACTAGGAATTGTACTCAAGGGTACTATTTCATTTCTATCTTAAGCTACTTTTTGTTGTAGAATCAAGTAATAGATGACTTAAATACCCTAAAAGAAAGCCAAAGACGGGATATGGAAAGAGATTTTCTTCATATCGTGGAATTACTACAAAACAAATAATGAAAGCTGAAATGAAAACAAGAGATAACATGAGCCAAGAATGAAATAAACCTCTATGGTCTGGATTTGTGGGACGCTCGATAATATCTGGGAAAATAGCTCCCATAAATACACATAGAAACGATATACCGATAATTAAAGCTAATCTGAAATAACTAAATTCTTCTGTAAAAAAAAAGTAAACTAATCCAACAATCGGGAGACTAAAGACCAATCCTCCTACGATATGAGTCAATCTACTTGACATAGATATTAATTCTCCTCTAATCCTATTATCTGCAAATTAGTATAAAAACGGAAGTAAAACCAGCCTATTACAAAGCAAAAAAATCATAAACATATGTAATAAAAATAGGTATGAACGATTCAAAAGAGAAAGCGAAAAGATGGATAGAAAAATTAAAAATCACAACAGATCTATTTCTCAAACTTCCAGCAGATGCTAAACTCCCCAACGGATGGGGAAAAAGAGAGATTTGTATTCATCTCCAAGGGTGGGACGAAGAAATGATTAAAATCGCTGAACCATTAAAACAAGGAAAAGCATTCATATGGGAAGATTTCTGTGCAGACCCCCCAGATTCCTACAATGCCAAATTCTTGGAAAGAAGTAAAGGAAAAGATGCAGAAGAAGTTATTTCAAGTTTTGAGAAAACAAGGGCAACAATGATTAAGGTATATGAAGATTTTTTGGACAATTACTTCCAAGAAGATAAAAAGCACTCAGATTACTTCTCGCTCTGGTGGCATGATGTACATCATTTAAAGCAAGCAGGCGTAGATGTTGAGGATTTAATGGAATAAAAGGTAAAAATACTTAATGGGAAACTTGTTTAGAGTCATCCCCCATAACAAATATTTGTGGGGGAGCATTGGGGATTAAAAACCAATATATTAGATTACATCCTTTGCAATAAAGATAACCTTCCTTTAATTTAACAGTATACCTCCCACATTTATTGCATTTCATTTTTGTACCTTCAAGTATTATACGGTTTTTTACTTAGTGAAACTTTAGATTACATACATGATTCATTATTTTTAAACTTATGTTGGTCGCATATTGCATCCTACAATAATTCTGTAGAGATATTCTTTTAAGAGCTGATACATCGTATTAAACACACATGTCTAAGAAAATCATCCATCTGTTTAATCGATTTGAGAACTTGATTGACACTGTACCTTGGGTCGAGCTAATTGACCATGATACACCTATTGAACGTTTATCAAATCTTGAAAGAGAATTGGAGTTAGATTCACTATGGGTAAAAAGAGATGATAAAACTTCACAAGTTTATGGTGGTAATAAACCAAGAAAATTAGAGTTTATACTTGCTGATGCAAAGAGAAAAGGGTATGATTCAGTCATGACTCGTGGAGGTGTTGGGTCAAACTTTTGTGTTGCTAATGCAGCAATGTGTAATAAACTTGGATTACAGCCTGTTGCAGCTTTAGTTGATCAACCTATAAATCCAATTGTGAAAAAAAATCTCTTGATAAATCTCTATTACAAGAATGAATTATATTACATAAGAAAAATTAGCAGGGCAAAATGGCTTAAGCGATGGATGAAGTTGAAGAGAAGAAATATTTACTATATGCTAACACCAGGTGGGAGTGTTCCTTTGGGGACCTTAGGCTTTGTCAATGCAGGACTTGAACTAAAGAACCAAATAGACAAGAGCAAAATTCCAGAACCTGATTATATTTTCGTTGCTTGCGGTTCGGCTGGAACCGTAGCAGGATTAGCTCTTGGGTTGAAACTAGCTGAGATTAAGGCAAAAATCGTTGCTGTGCAAGTTTCTTCATTCATTGGATATGAGGGGACTGTCAAATTAGCTTATGATACAAGAGATATGATGTTTAAATTTGATAAATCAGTTCCTGAAGTAAAAATAGATAATATAATCTTTGAAACTGATTATTTTGGAGAAGGTTATGCTAAACCAACTGAAGACGGCTTAGCTGCTATGGAACTCATAAAGAAAACCCAAAAAATGGAACTGGAATCAACTTATACAGGTAAAACATTAGCCGCCCTAATAGGTTTTGCTAACAAAAAACACAATTCTATCAAAAAGCAAACAATTCTTTTTTGGAATACTTTTAGCAGTAGGGACTTTTCAGAAGATTTGAAGAAAATGAATTATAGAGATCTTCCTAAAAATCTTCACTGGATTTTCGAAAAATAAACTAGTTGCATCTGACATTTATTTTCATACGAAAAATTTAACTATAGATATTTGTATAGAAGAGCATACTCAGTGAAGTGAATAGAATGAAAATTAAAAATTATTTAAAGAAATTACAAAGGAGAAGAGTAATTTATGGAGTTCTCTTTTCTCTCTTTATTACATTACTAATTCTTTACATCTATAGTAGATTTGCAGAAGGCAATTTTATCGAAATATGGGTAAATCTTCCTCATGATGAGTACAAGTCGTTTTTGATAGCTTATGTTGATTCATTCTTTATCTATACAATCAGCGCAATTATCATTCTCGGAATTGTAAACTTCATCCTACATGCATTAGAAGAAAAAATATCCCCAGATATTCACAATACTATACATGTTCTGACAAGGATTATAATAATTCCATTTTTCATAATTGCATATCTCAATAGATTTGAAGCATATTCAGGTGCAATAATTGGAGTAGCTGCAACCATAGGCGGTGCATTAGGTATTGCTGCAGCTCTAACAATAAGTGAATTGCTCACTGGAATTATAATGGTCTTCAGTAAGGAACACAATGTAGGTGATTATATAATCATACCTAGTATGGGAATAGAAGGGATAGTAAAGGAGATTTCGATTAGTTTTCTGACTATCCTCCAACCTGATAAAACAATGGGTATTGTCCCCAATAAGAAACTCAGAGATACTGAAATTATTAATATAAAAATAGAGAAAACAGAAAAAGCAGACAGAAATAGAGAAGGAATTTCAGATTTTCTATTATATGGTAGAAAAGTTACAAAAACACGATATGTTTATCCTTTAAAATGGGCTGTAAGTTCAGATGATCTTCATAGTCACTGTGTGAAAGCGATAAAGAAAACTATAGAACAGTTCCAAGATTTTCTTGAAAACGATGCTCCTGATTGGCAGATAGTCGAAAGAGATAGGCTAAATCGTGGATATGCTATTCTATTAACCATATTAAAACCAACTGTGTTACTAGAATTGAAAGACGATTTTACTGAAGCATTGGAAGCAAATTACGAAAAAATCAAACATAAGTAATCTCTTTCACTAGTATTCTTATTCAGTTTTTATCTCTACTTCTTTTTGTTTTCTTGTCTTGGGGATATAATCGTCTCCATAGAGATTTCTAACAATATTGAGTCTAGATGCATCTCTTCTTGTAAGAAAACTAGTTATCTTCCCATTTACCCATTCTAGTGTTCCTTTAAATTCTACTCTCTCCCATAATTTTAGAAATACGAACCATAATAAAATGAGTGCAAATCCATACATAAATGCGAATATTGGATTTGTGGACCATCCAGGAGATATATTGTCAAGTATTAATACTTTGATGGTTGTTCCTACTAATGGCTCAAAAACAAAAATTGTAAGTGTGATCAGTCCAAACCGTCTGATGAACTTACTATGAAGTGCTTTTCGAACTTTGCTCTTCTCTGGTGAATAGTGGAAATAATAACAAAAGGTACTAAGCCAAATAAAAAAACCAATTTGAATGAAATTCCATTGAGTTGGTAATGTTTGGAATATTTCTGACGCATCAGGGTGACCATAAATTGCTAGAAGTGTAGATCCTACAGTTAAATATAGGGCTCCCGCAGTACCTCCCACAATCGCAACTTTCTTACGATCAAGTTCTTGTGAAAAAGCTATGCCAAACATTGCACCATACAAAGCATAGCCGATGTATGGGAAAAATGGATAAGTATCGCCAATTAAAATACTGAACAATCCGCCCTTCAGATGTTGACCGTTAATATAGGCATCATACCAGATCGGTCTTAATAAATTCTTCATTGGTTCTGTAACACAAATAATTGTAGTAGCTAAAGCCCCAATTATAACTAAATTCCTTTTAACATATTTGTGACCCTCTCTCATTCCAAGAAGAGCTAATATTATACCTGTACAAATAATGCTCAAACCAATTGCAAAAAGTGCTGTGTTCTTGTATATTATGGTGAATACTGATGGATATTGTATTTGTCCTGTTTGTATACTTCCAATAATAATTGTATATTCAGGAGGACCATCAGGATAAGGGAACTCGGCATTGCCAATCATTGTGTGATTGAATAGTGCTACTTGGATTTTACCTATAAGAATAACCCATAATCCTGTGACTAATCCACTTAAAAATACACCTAGTGGTTTACTCTTTCCAGATCTCATCCGAGAATACATGCTAATTGCATTCGACATTCCTGAAATTAAGGCGAAAATACCTGCAGCTTTACCCAGCACTAATGCAAGTCCAGCAAAAGGATTTGC
>JAGLTP010000442.1 GCA_023135215.1 Candidatus Heimdallarchaeota archaeon | reverse complement strand
TTATTTTCTGTTAACACTTTTTCATTCATAAGACATTCAAAATAGAATTCTTCCGATTTTACTTCTGGAATTGAAGGAATTGAAGGATCAACTTCTGAGGTTTTTGCGCTTATTTCTTCTTTTTCTCCCTTCTTTCTCATTTCTAAAATCAATTCAAATGGTATCATTCGTTCTTTAACGTCTAGTAATGAACTATCCTGTTTAATAGATCCCGAAGCAGATATAATTTCGAATCTTACCTTTAGGTTTTGGACTAGTTCGGTTTCCTCTTCAAACGGAATAGCTTTTTTCATAATTACTACTAATAGTTTGTCCTTACTAAGAGGTTTGAAGATAAATTTACATGTACCAAAATCTATGGATTTTACTTCTTCTTGACCAGCAAAGTAAGTATAACTATGCAAAGCTGACAAGAAACCAAACAACAATATATCATCAATATTCAGAAACTCATCGAATTTTTCGCTGTGAATACTGATTCCTTGATCTAAAATATGTATTGAGTATAGTATATCTCTGTAACTTGATATGCTAGAACTCATCTATTCTTTTTAGGGAGATATGGTTTTTTACTTTTGTTATAATCCCTAATCAGAAAAAATCGCTCAGTTTTGACTGAGAATAGAATGATAATCCTATATCTTCAAGATTTTTCTGAATGTAATTCTCAGTTGAGCAGAATAGATAGGTATTCCTTCTCCATATCTTATCAAGACTCGAATCTTTAGCAAATTGCTGTTTTTTTATCCAATTCTTTCTTCTATTTAGATAGATACCATAATCTTTTGATAATACTAGATAGCCTACAAACACATAGTTATTTGAAATTTGTTTATCTGATTTCCTTTCTACTTCCCTCTTGATCAGTAATTTGAGATATTCTTCAAGTTGTTTTCTGAATTTTTCTTCTACACTGGCTGTGACATTGTTGTAATGTTTCACTTCAAAAACAAGGTAGAAAATCTTATTCCTGTATGTCCGTTTTGCCAAAATATCTACTCTTTTGTTGTATAGGCTTCTTTCTTCCCATACCATGAAGCTGTTGTCAGCTAAAAACCTAGCTATGGAATTTTGTGCTTCTTTCCAATTTATTTTGAATTTATCTCCTTCAAAAACCATTCTATCACAGAA
>JAGLTP010000441.1 GCA_023135215.1 Candidatus Heimdallarchaeota archaeon | reverse complement strand
TCAATCTTCATGAACTAGTTAGAACCGTATATGATTTTTGGGCAACAATCTTAGCACCTCATGAGACAAGAGTTGCAAGATGGATTGAAGAGTATTTTGAGAATATGGGGATTAGAAGTGATTATTCTTTATTATTACGATTAATAAAATCAGAAGAAATGATTATCCAGCAATTAGAGGAAATAATACTTGAAACTTTGAAAATACCAACTGATCATCTATCTGATCTTTTGGAAATTGATGAAAATACTGCAATAATTGGTCGATTAATTAAGCTTCAGCAATTACCTGAAGACGAATTGGTGATGAATGAACTAGTTCAAAGGGTGTTGGATGCACATCAATTAGAAGTTCCTACTAGAATTAAAGGAGTTCATCAATTCAATCTAGGGGATGAGAGGAAGAGTGTAGAGATAGAGAAAAGCATCAATGTTGGAGATACAATAGGAAGCTACTCAATAACTTCAACTATTATAAACAGATATGATGAACCAATAAAAGATGTTGATGTAGTAGATCAAATACCATACAGTTACAATGTGTTAATGGTAGAATGTGATAAGAAAGAAGCTAAGAAAGAACAAGCTAAAGGTGAAGACTCTTTACTCATGAGATGGAAGCTTCCTGAACTAGGTCCAAAAGAGAGAGTCAATATTACGTATTATGTAAAGAGGAGAATAAATAGAATAATATTAGAAATTGCAGAGAATGATATTACTGTACTAAAAACTTTTGAAACTATTAATCCAGCAGATTTGGAATATAGAGCGTATACTAAGTATGTAAATCCCCGTGAAGATCAGATTAAAGAGCTATACATTGCGGATACTATCCCTCCTGAATTCAATATTCTACGTACTATCCCTGAAGCAATTGCTCCTCAAGGTATCATTGAAAGAGCAAAAATGAAAGGGATTACAGTAAGGTGGAAACACACTAATGTAAAGCCTAAGGAATTAATCGAGAAATCTTATCAATTGGACTATTTCCCATATCTATACAGAGGTAGGAAATTAGTAAAGGATAAAGATAACAGAGACATAATGAAATGTTTGAAAATACTTCAACCTTCAGCAAGAGGATCTGGGTATAAGATTGTTTATGTCATCAGAGCATTAGAGCATCTAGATGAAATGATATCCTTTACTGATAGAATACCAGCAAATCATGTATTAGTGAACACTGAACCAGCTGAAGCTCAAATAATGGAGGAAATAATTGATGAAAATCAAAAGTCTCTTACATGGGTAACAAATCCTCCTGAAAGAAATCAAGACCTTACCGTGGTACTAACAGTATCTGGAGATACACAGCCTCTGTTCGAGATATTCTCAGTACAACTTGGAGATAAGACTGAAGTTGAGGTTCTGGAAAAAGAAACTAATGTGGAAAGAGAACTTTTAGCATATAATTTTGATCTTCCATTTTAATGAAATAGCAATCTATTTCATCTCATTATATTTATATGGGAGTTGTTTTCTAATCACTTAATGACTGAGACTTTCGATGTGATAGTTATTGGTGCAGGACCTGCAGGAATCAGCTCTGCATTGTATTGCCAAAAGGAAGGTTTGAAAGTTTTATTAATTGACAAGAAAAGGGAAGAAGATATTGGAGACAAAATTTGTGGTGAAGCTATTTCAGAAAAAACTTCGCATCGATTCTCAGAAAAAGTGAATGTTCAACCCCCACAAGATAATGAAATTAATGCACTTATTCAAGTTCTAGCTCTACGAACATCATTACCAATAGATCACATAACTTTACCTGCAATAGGATATATGATTGATCGTCATAAGTATGGACATAGATTATTGAAAGTTGCTCTTCAGAGAGGAGTTAAATTGTTTCCTGAAACTAAGGTTCTCAGACCCATAATTAAAGAAAACAAAGTTATTGGAGTTATAGTGAGGAATGGCAAGAATAAGGAAATGGAACTATATTCTGAAATTGTTATAGATTGCAGTGGTGTTCTAGCAGTAATCAGAACTAATCTTCCAAAGGATTTTGAACCTTTATTGAATAAGGAATTAACAAAGGCTGATTATGCTTCTTGTTATAGAGAAATTATAGAACTAGAAAAAAAACATGATTTGAAAGGAAAGATTGTTCTTCAATATGAAAAGGATATACCTGAACCAGGTTACATCTGGTTCTTTGCGGATGGAGACAAGAAAATAAACTGTGGAACTGGGTTTATCAAAGAAGGCAAGAACCTAAGGAGAGGAGTAAAATCAGTCTATTTCGAAGCAATGGAGAAATATTATCCAAAAGACACATACAAAACTATAGATGGAAGAGGAGGTTGCGTACCAATAAGACCTCCATTATGGAATGCAGTTGCTCCTGGTTTAATCATTGCTGGTGATGCAGCATATCATCCAGATCCCTTAACAGCTGAAGGGCATGGACCTGCTTTAATTGCAGGTTGCTTTGCAGGAGACGTTGCAAAAGAAGCGATATCCAACAAAAGATTTGAGACAGATTTTCTATGGAAATATAATGAACTTATTTTTTCTGATTTTGGTTCAAAACATGTTAGAAGAAGAATACTGACAATTGCACTTAATAAACTAGGTCCTAAGAAATTAGAATTTTTACTAAAACGGAAGGTAATCAAGCAAGAAGATCTGACCTCTGAAGGGATACTGAAAAAACGTTCTATTCTTTCGTATTTAGGGATAGCTTTGCGATGCTTCCCAAGATATGGTTTGTTGCTACTTATGAAAAAAACTATCGACGTTAGTAAAAAAACGAATATACTTTGTAAGAATTATCCAAACTCTCCTAAGAATTTTCCTGAATGGAGAGATGAAATGGAAAATCTGTATAAAAAATTCTAATTTCATTGTCGAACTCGCAAACCATAATTTTTAAGTTAGTTACATCAAATGTTTTTCAATTATGTCTGAACAAGAAGAATTTGACCTAGGTGATGACACCGAAGAAATTATTGGTCGAGGAACATGGATTGATAAAATAGCTCTAGGTGTATTAGAAAGAAAAGATAATCTTAAAGGAGATCATCCTGCCATTATTAGAACTGAAAGTGGTTTAGGGGCATCTGGCTTTCCACATATTGGTTCATTTGCTGATGCTTCAAGAGCATATGGATTCAAATTAGCTATTGAAGATTTAGGTAGAGAATCTGAATATGTAGCATTTGCTGATGATATGGATGGTCTAAGAAAGGTTCCTGTAGGAACACCTCCGGAATTGAAAGAGCATTTAGGAAAACCAGTAAGTACAATTCCAGATCCTTGGGGATGTCATAAGAGCTATGGAGAGCATATGTCTTCTTTGCTAATCGAATCTTTAGTATTAGCAGGTATTGAATTTAATCCTCAATCAGCATACAAGCTCTACACATCTGGAAAAATGGCACCACAAGTTAAGACATTATTATCCAAAGCTAAACTTGCAGGTGAGATTATTAAAGAAACAACAGGTCAAGAAAAGTATCTTGAAGTTTTACCTTATCATGCAATCTGCGAGAAATGTGGAAAAATCTACACTACACAAGCAATCAATTTTGATGCAAAGAAAGGATTAGTTGAATATATTTGTGAAGGAGACGAAATTAGAGGTAAAAATCTTGAAGGTTGTAACCACAAAGGTTGGTCTGATATATCTAAAGGTGAAGGAAAATTAGCGTGGAAAGTAGAATTCGCTGCAAGATGGGATTTACTGCAAATCGATTTTGAAGCTTTTGGAAAAGATATCTTTGAATCAGTTACAAGCAATGATAAAGTTTGTAAGAAAATTTATGAATACGAACCACCTGCGCATGCTCGTTATGAAATGTTCTTAGATAAAGGCGGTTCAAAAATATCTAAATCAGCTGGAAATGTCTTTACACCACAGACTTGGTTAAAATATGGTTCAACACAGTCACTAGCTTTACTAACCTACAAACGAATGACTGGTAGTCGATCTCTAGCAATTGATGATGTACCAATATATATGAAAGAAATGGATTATCTAGAAGATGTTTACTTCAATCGAATCAAAGAAAGTAATCCAGCTCGAAAGAGGAAATTAAATGGTCTATATGAATACTGCTGGCATCTTAAACCACCAGAGAATAGATCATTGCATGTTCCTTATAATTTACTAGTAAATCTTATAGCTGTTGCTCCTGAGAAATCTCGAGAAGAATTTCTAGAATCTAGATTGATTGAATATGGATATCTTCGAAATGGTGCAAAGCTTAGTGATATTAAAGATAGATGTGATTATGCTACAAATTGGGTACATGATTTCAAGAGTGTAGAAGATATTACAATAGATCTTACTAATGACCAAAAAGTGGCAATTAAAGCTTTGACAAAATCTCTTAAAGGACTAGATGAAGCTGATGCAATTCAAAGTGCAATCTTTGAAACAGCAAGAAACAACAACATTAAACCAAGAGATTTCTTTAAATTATTGTATCAAATGTTACTTAATACCGATCGAGGACCAAAACTAGGACCTTATATCCATACAATTGGAGTAAATCACATAATTAAAATTTTAAACAGGAACCTAAAATAAAAGAAACTGATTGGTTTATCATCAATTCTTTTTCTTAAATTTTAAATATAGAAATCTATCATACTGATTCAACATGGTTTTCTTACAGTTGGTGGTAGAAAAACAAGTGGAAGTACAGGAAGTGGAGTTCCTGTCTCTGAATTTCATAAGATGCTTAACCAAGAGTCATTCCGGTATCTAATCTATAGACATAATCTAAAGAAGAAAAAAAAAGAAGAGAAATAGATCTTTAGGAATCAAGTTCTTTTTCTTTTGAAGCTGGATCAGCAACAAAGAAGGGTGCGAATTCTGGATTTCTCTTTAATAATTCCAATACTCTAGTTCCTAAATCGGTTACTGACCATCCCCTTTCCTCTTGTTTTATCAGGCCGAGTTGAGTCAAAGATTTTGAATGCTTACCTGTTTTAACATGAGAACGAATTGTGTCCAAACCGATTTTCAGCTTCTTCGAAAGCTTCTTGTATCCGGCAGCTTCCTTCGAAAGCTCTATGAGTATTAGACGTTTTGTTCTACCTAACCTATTAGTTAGTTCTTCATAAATTTCTCCATTTTCTACCACTCAAATCACCGGATAGGTAATTTATTTAAGGAAATAGCCTTTAAAAATAATGCGCTTCTTTTTGTTCTATATTCAAAGTTATAGGGTTCTTGAACGCTAACTACTCAATTTTGAGTTTCCCTCAACAATACATTTAATAGAAACTTAACGTCAATAATGCTTGATGGTAAACAAAGTTTGTTTCAGTGTATTCGATGATACAGTAGGGACAAAAGCGATTTATTTTGATAATCTATCTGAAGAAGAATCTCAGAAGATATCTATTCGTATGCTTATGGGAGCAGCAGCTACAGATATTTTAAGAGAAGCAAGTGCAGTTATGCCGCTTCATGACATAGGTGGAGTTTCTTACTCTTTCTTCTTTGGTGTTCCTTGCAAAAGTAAGAGATCTCCCATAACAATGGCGTGTCTTACCTTTATTATTCCAGAAGAATTACAATCACAATTATACACAAAAGTGCCAGTTTTCAATTATCATAGTTCAAACATAGCAAAACAAATCTCAGGTCTTCTTTTGTATGAGCCAGGCTATCAAATGGACGAAGCACTTAAGACAAGAATATTCAATTGGGCAACAAATCTCAATTCTATATTAGAAAGTAAACAAGATGTAACTGGTGTTCAGACAATAGAAATAGTTAGGTCTGCTGCATCACCTTATTTCTTTATGAGATTAATCAACAAAGGGCAGGATAGAGTGGTTCATGCATTACTGAATGGAAAACCAGTAATAGTAATGTGCTCTAAAGAGATGGTTAAACCATTTTTATCTTCTCTCCAATCTTTTCAACCCAGAAGAGAATTACTAGTATCATTATTCCCACCTGAATATGTATCACCAGATCAGTTTGATGTCTTATTCGCAACCCCGGAACTTCTATCAAATTATCCAGCTAACGTAATTTGTGATTTAACCGTTGGTTCAGCAAAAGGAGGAGAAGAGAGTGAATTCTCGAGGGGTATTCTCCAAAAACTACAAATTGATGCAGAAAGCGGCGAGTATGTTCATAAAAATCTAATTGATACAATAATTAGAAAACTAGAAGAAGAAGTTGTAAAAATCATCAGATATTCAGGTACAAGTATAATCTCACAGTATTATGCTTTAACTACTAATCCTAAACAGCAATTTGCCAATTTAGAAGAATCTGAACTAGATATGGCCTTCCAAATTGCATATACTAGGTATCCTGAGTATGCAGGTAGTATTGACAAACTATATCAAGAAATAACAGGAAAGAAACGAAAATTCAATATTTAAAAGCATCAATGAGACAATAATTATTCTCATTTTGATTTTTTCACTATACATTTTTATTTATGGGTGAATTATTGAGAATATGAATATTGATTCCATTATTGAAAAACTTGAATTAGTAGATCACAGTATAGTTTCAGTAATTGGAGCAGGAATTTCCAAAGCTTCTGGAATGCCAACTTTTCGTGGCGATGATGGATTATGGAATCAATATAGAGCAGAGGAACTAGCTACACCATATGCATTTGCTAGAGATCCTAAGCTAGTCTGGGAATGGTATAGAGCTAGAATGAGAATATTACTCCAAGCTAAACCAAATCCTGCTCATTTTGCTTTGGCAAAACTAGAGAAAGCTAATCTTACTACTGGAGTCATCACTCAAAATGTTGATGGTTTGCATGAAATTGCAGGGATTAAAAATTATGTTGAAATTCACGGGAGAATTAGATATGCCAGATGCACCTCGTGTTCTCATATTGAAAGATGGGATAAGCTGGAATTAGCACAAAAGAATATGGAACCACCTGTATGTCCTGAATGTAAGGAAAATCTGCTTAGACCAGATGTTGTTTGGTTTGGGGAGACATTAGAGAGTAATAAGTGGAGCTTAGCTCTCGATTGGACTTTGCAAGCACAAATTTTGTTAGTTATTGGAACTTCAGGAATTGTGCACCCTGTTGCTTCTTTACCTTATCTAGCAAAACGTAATGAATCCTTGATTTTAGAATTCAATATAGAAGAAACACCTATATCTGATATAAGTGACTTTTCTATTTATGGTCTGTGTGAAAAAACTTTACCTGAATTCGTAGATAAGATTATTCAGAAAATTGGAAGAAGTGATGGAAGTGACTAATAAGAAGAAAAGAGTGACAATACAAGTGTACGGTATAGTTCAGGGTGTTTTTTTCAGAGCTAACACGTGTGATTTCGCTCAAAAACTTGGTCTAAGGGGAACTGTCAGAAATGTGAGAGATGGTTCAGTTGAAATTGTTGCAGAGGGTGAGGAAGAGGATTTAAATAAACTGATTACTTTTGCAAAAGCAGGACCACCTTCTGCCAAAGTTTACAATATAGATGTAAATTGGGAAGATTCAAAAGATGATCTACCATACTTCAGTATAACTTATTAGTTAAAACTTAAGTTTAAAAAGGGTAAAATCGTCATTCAAAAGAGAGAGGAATTGCTTTGACAGAAGACGTTGAGAAAAAATTACGAGCAAAAATCATAGAATTGGGTTTAGAGGATACAGAATTAATACATTTTGGATCTCTTGCTGAATTGCCAACACGATTTGGTGAATTTAAAATTATCGGTGTCCTTAGCTTGAGGGATATGAAAGAACATACTGTTATTTATCGAGGGTATCCATTTGAAAAAGAAAACATTCCTGTTAGAATTCACTCAGAATGCCTAACAGGTGATGCTTTTACATCCTTAAGATGTGATTGCAGAGAACAATTAGAATATGCATTAAACATTTTATCAAAAGAAGATGATGGGATTTTAATCTATTTAAGACAAGAAGGGAGAGGAATAGGGTTGTTCAACAAACTCAAAACATATTCTCTGCAAGAGATGGGATTTGATACAAATGAAGCAAATGAATTGCTTGGCTTCAAAGCTGATGAGAGGTCTTATTTGGTAGCAGTAGATATTCTAAAATCTTTGAAAGTTAAATCTGTAAAATTAATAACTAACAATCCAACTAAAGTTGCTGGACTTTGTGAAAGCGGAATTAATGTAACAGATAGAATCCCTGTTGCAATCACACCAAATGTGTACAACAAAAAATACTTAGATACTAAAGCTGAAGATGGGCATCTAACGGGTTCAGGTTCGTTGTATTGCCAAGATGATGAAGAATAAAATCAAATTATTCCTCATCTAGTTTTGGGGCAACATCGTCTTCATTAGTTTCTTCAGTATCTTCATTTGATTTTGAAAGAAGATTTTCTAACTTTTCTTTATCTTCATCAGATAAAGCACTCATAGCTTCTTGACTCTGTTGCATAATATTCATCATAATGATATTGTAAAGCACAGGTAAGAGAGCACTTGATGAAGAGAGAGCTGAAAAATGTTCTCTAGCTACGTTCCTAGCTGATTCCAGAGATTCAGCTGTCATTGTCCCGTTCCCCAACCCTGGAGATTCTGAATCTATAAGATAGAAAGTTTCTCCATTAAAAGCTAGGGGATAAGAGGCACAGTGTAAAGGCATAGAAGAGTACAAGTTACATATCTTGTTCCCATGATCATAGAGAGGACACCCGGAGGGATTTGGATCTTCTCCTTCAGCAGGAGGTTTTTGCAGAACTAGACGGACATATGCTGGAGGGGCAACTCGAACTTGAAGAAATGGTAATATATATTGAACGCTTCCATCGATAAGCCATCTTTGCATATCTTCTATGTAGATGGGAATCTCTTGCCATTTTTCACAACAAGAACCACACTTTGTGCAGTTGTGAACATATCTTTTCTTTTCTTTCTTTGTCTCTACCTCAGATTCTTCTTGAGATTCTTCTTGAGATTCTTCTTGAGATTCTTCTTGAGATTCTTCTTGAGATTCTTCTTGAGATTCTTCTTGAGATTCTTCTTGAGATTCTTCTTGAGATTCTTCTTGAGGCTCTTTTTGAGATTCTTCTGGATTGTTACTCATAAAATCACTAGCAGTGCTTGATAACAAATTAAATTAAGTTTTTCTATTGAATAAAAAAATGAGAAAAAAATTAATCCCCATAAATTTCTCGTTTGATTGTTTCAAAAATACCATCTATGGAATCGTCCATTTCTTCTGATTTTTCAATAGCGGAGATAGCTTCCCAATAATGCCCACTGTTTGGGTATCTTTCCTTAAGATGGTTCCAAGCAGTTTGATAACTCTCGCGAAGAATTTGATCTGCTTTACCTTTACTAAAGTCCAATAAATCTACTTTGTTGACAACTAGAAAGAAAATTGCTTTGACTTTTCTAGCTTTCCTTTCTGCTCTCACTACATCATCATCCAAAGTCATAAGAAAATAGTTGGATACTTGAGTTAAAGCGTCGATTTGTACTCTTGCATCTTGTGTTGGATCTATCATGAATATTATTCCATTTGTGTTGTAATCAGCCAGAGCTTTCTTCCAGTAAGGCCATAAGCTCATATCCCCAGGGCAATCTATTGCGCGAACCCTATAGTTTCGGTATTTTTCTATACTAAACGTGGATTTGAAAGATTGACTTTTTAATCTAATAGATTTTTGATGAACCTCAATGCTAGTAGTAGGACTGATATCTTCAATATTTTCTCCTTTTAAACGGCGAATAAGAGTTGTTTTTCCAACACCTGTATTCCCAAGAACTGTCACACTTAAATCTCGAGTTAACATACTCAACAGCTAATATATTTCTGACCTTTCTTTTTAATTTTTCTTCAGTGGAAAAGGATTCAAATAATAA
>JAGLTP010000440.1 GCA_023135215.1 Candidatus Heimdallarchaeota archaeon | reverse complement strand
ACATTAGAAGATGTTGAAGAAAAGAAAAGATGTAGCACTCAAACAATGATCTGTGGAATGTCTGCTGAGGTGTTTGAAAAACTGAAGTTGATGGGTTCTATTGAATCTCATGCATCAATCGTGAACCTAAACTCAGGTTTTGTTAATGGTGAATTTGATAGTACTTATTTCTTGAATATCCTAGAAACTAAAAAGAATGAGGATATAGAAACTGCTTCAGTTTTAATATTTCATGAATTAAGAAAACTAGTATCTATGTCATTCATCATAACATCTTTTGCTTTGCAAAGAAAAGAAGAAGCACAATCTAACCTTCTAAAATTTATTCAACATGCTCCATTTCCAGAAAGTTTCATCAAAAAAGCAATAGAACTCGCAGTAAAATGCAATTTTATTGTGGAATATTTGATATAATTTCCAATTATTTCATTTTGATAGGTATTTAAATGCCTTTGCACTTTCTCTACTCAGATAGTTTGAGATAATAATGAAGAGCTGGGGCAATTCGCTCGAATTAGAAAATTTATAAGAGTCTAAACTGGGCAATTCTCTGAAGTAAAGAATTAGGAGATGGAGTAATGAAGGAAGATACAGTTCTATCAGGATTAGCTGGAATTGAAAACGATCTAATAATGGATGATAAAATGAATGGAGATATCAAGAATCCTGTTAGTGTTAAAGATATAACAAAAACTTTCGGACCTGTAGTTGCAGTAGATGGATTAAGCTTTGAAGTAAAACGAGGAGAAATCTTTGGTCTCTTAGGACCTAATGGTGCAGGAAAAACAACTACTATTAAACTTATTCTTGGGCTATTAGAAGCTGATAGAGGAGACATTAGTGTTTTTAATCTACATCCAGGTAAGGATGAAATTAAAATCAAAGAACGAATTGGATATGTTTCAGAAGAACCCTTAATTTTCAAATCTATGTCACCGAAGCAGTTGTTCAATTTTATTGCTTCAATCAGAAATTTAGATGAGGAAGAAACTCTTGAAAAGCTAAAATACTACCTTGAAAGTTTAGAAGCAGAAGAGTATTATGAAAAGCTAATAGCAACTTTGTCTAGAGGAACCAAACAGAAAATTCAAGTTATAGCTTCATTGTTACATGATCCTGATCTATTAATCTTGGATGAGCCACTTACTGGGTTGGATGCTAAATCTTCGAAAGTTGTAAAAGAGATTATTGAGCTTCATACTGAACGTGGAGGTTCTGTAATTTTCTCTACTCACATACTGGAAATCGCAGAAGAAATTTGTGATAGAATCTGTATCATAGATCATGGAAAATCTGTTGCCATGGGCACTGTTGAAGAATTATCAATAATGGCTGACAAGGCAGGTGCAAGCTTAGAAGATATTTTCTTGAAACTAACTCACGAAGACGAATCTGTAAATAGAATAATTGGTAATCTCCGAAAAATGATGAATAATAGTCGCTCTGGTGCTTCAAAATGAAAAATAGTGAGCTGTATAAATACTCAAAAATAACCTACAACGAAGCACTACTGCACACTGGTATCAACACAGCAGGAAGCAGTCAAGCTAAATATTTAGAGAGGGTGGAAAAAGATAAGAATTCTCCCAAAATTCCTGCACTCATTCTCAAATCTATTACTGTTCTCTATATTGGAATTATGACATTACTACCAGTAGTTTCTCTAATGCAAATTGCTACTGTTTCCAATGCTGGAGTCAGTCCACAATGGGTGAATTTTGTTGGAGGATTATCCATGAGTGGTTTCCTACTATTTCTTCCAATTGTTCTGTTAATTTTTTCCGTAATGTTTACTTGGGGATTGATGTCAGGAGGTCCTTATGAATGGTTAGGGACACTTCCTTTTGGTAAAAAAGATGTACAGAAAATAGGATTATTTACTTTCATAAGAGGAATGAACATTCAATTATTAGCTATTGGTCTCCTCTTACCCATCGGCACAATTATCGCAGTTATTATACAAACTACTCCTTCTTTTTCTATTCCTACAATGATTCTGCTTATCTTTTCTAGCATTATTATTTCGATAATTAATGTCATTTTCATTTTGAGTTTAGTAGTAATTATATTGAGAAAAATGGCTATATTAATGGAAGAAAGTGAGATAGGAGACAAGAAAACAAGTTTCTTCAAAATTTTCAATGTAGTTATCTATCTAGTTGCTACAATGCTCATATCAGGTTTAATCCAATTATCTTTGAATCAAATACCCAAACTTTACCCCTTACAATCAATCAGCAATGACACAACAAATATCATAAATATCATTCTGAGTTTTGTACCTTTTCCTTTTGCTGGAGGATTTCTTTTGTCAAATATTGCTTTAGGATTTGAATCAATTTCGATTATGGTTTTAGTTGGTTCTATTATCGGATTAATACTCTATTCAATTCTTACTTATTTTATGTACAAGAAAGCT
>JAGLTP010000044.1 GCA_023135215.1 Candidatus Heimdallarchaeota archaeon | reverse complement strand
TATATCTACAAATCTAAAAGATAATGTGATTTGGCTATTAATATCTGATTCTGTAACTGTTTCCTCAATTTGCACTTGTGTAGGAATTGGTGTCACAACAATAGTCGTACTATCAACAGCAGTATCAATTCCATAATCTGCAACAAAATCTGTCTTTGTTACTGTTATTAGTAAAATATAGCTATCTATAGGTAAGATAGCATCTAGGATATCGTTAGTATCTATGGTTATTTTTATCCTTAGATCTTCAAAGGAATAAATATAATCAGAAGCATCCAAAGATGAACCATTGAAAGTCAAAATAACATTATCGGGCTCGATAAGTTCATTTCCATAAGAGATATCTCTTAATTCAAAAGAAACAGTAACCTCATTAGTGTAGTTCACTTCATAACTAGTGCGAACTGGAGATATTTCGAACTGATGGATGATTTTTACTGAAAATTGAATTGATTGAGTTTCTAGGAAGGATCCTGAAGCAATTAAATCTACCGTATATACTCCAACTGGAGCGTCAGTAATAATATCAAGGACATATTGAGAACCATCAAAAACTAAATATCCTGAATCTCCCCAACTTGCTACGTAAGTTACACTTGCATTAACGATTGGTGTACCAATTCCAGAGAAGAATGGGTCACTTATATTATAATAATCGACTACTACACTTATTCCATGGCCATTGATCCTAGTTAATTCTACCAAAGTATCATTGATCATAGAACCTTCTCCCAATTCTTCTTCCCAAGCAAATTCAGCTAGTGTAGGTTTTTCTATAATTATCGTACTTGAAAATAACCCTACTTCTGTTCCATTTTGCCAGAGAATAAATGCTGTCCATTCCCCTTCTCTATCACTCTCATTAATTGAAGGATCAATTGTTATATTATGTTTGAAAACATTATCTCCTGGATCGAAATAACCTAATCCTGAATAATAAGAATTATCAGTGTATATTATATTTGAAGGTAACAAACTTGAATTCTTCCAAGCGATGATTTCACCTGTACTATTAAATAAAGTGAAATTCAGTATCCCTCCGCTTTGTATAATTTCATTTATTCCGACTTCTACATAAACTGTTGATCCTTCATGTCCATATGCATCTAACGTATCTGTCGTCCAATAACCAAGTGTAAATTCTTTTGTTATTTGAAAATCATCTGAAATCTGTGTGTTTAGGACATAATTAGGACTCGAAGTTTGTAATTTGAAATCTCCTTCAAAGTACTTACTTCCTGAAAGAAGAGTCTGTATACTACATTCATAACCGGATGGATTTCTGAGGCTAGAGACAGGGATACTATCGTTTATTAGAATTGAAAAAACTGAATTACTCCAATCACTAGGAGTGTAAATGTAATGCTTCCTTACTGGATTTGAATAAGAAGTAAGATCAACTTGCGGAATATTCCAGATAACGTCCCAAGAAATATCATAATTAGGAAAGGTAGAATTGTCTGCAGTATATACTGTTGTTCCGGGGAGAATATTGCTGAATAAATAACTATTGTTCATACTTATGGCTACTGATGTATTACTTGAAAGAGTATGCAAGCCTGTTGTTGTTATCTGCTGATTGAGTGATGTTATAGCTAGTGCATTGTCTTGAAAATCTATAGATGTTGGATCAGTAAAAATAATTGCTGTTCCATTGGAGTATGAAGGTTTCAGGTCTACAATTAAATCTCTTGTCTCACCAATCAAATTCCAACTTATTTCATTATGTACATAATTAGGAAAATCCTCAAAAACAAATGACTGTCCTTCCCAAAAGAATTCATCATCTGTATCATCAACAACCGAAAGATTGGCTACTACGAAGTAATTTCCTCTTTCAAGTATTGCGTCTCCACTTAATGAGATATTAATGAAATCATAATAAGCATAATTACCAGTTGAGCTTGCAGGAATTAGGTTGGAAGAGTTATAAGGACCGTTTAAATCAAAAGCTCTTACATCACTCATATTAGGTTGACCAGTCCCATCAGCTTTAACGATAAATAGTTCAAGTGTATCGTTACCCAAAGTAGGACCTGTTGTATCAAGATAAATTTCAGCTCCATAGAAAACTCCATAGTCCCAGGGTATGCTAAATCCTTGTGCCACTCTTACTTGTCCTGATTCTAAAGTTGCGTCCTTATTATCAACTGCTGATTCGAATATTATATAATCATCCCGTTCAGCAGAAATAGATAAATCATATTCGAGGTAATCATCTGTAAAACCTGAAATTCCTGCAATGTTAAAAGAATTGGAAAGTCCATTACTGGAATTTAATGACAAGCTCACTTGATGGGATACCGTTAGCTCATCTGTAACCGTTAAGTTGTCTCCGATTCCCCCCAATTGATCTATCGGTGTATAAGCAAAACTAATCGGTTTATTTTTAAGACTATCATTGTCAATATAATTATCCGTTCTTTCCAGACTGGAAATATCATGTTCGGATACAACTGTTAGATTATTATCTAAAGCGCTTTCTTGAAATAAATTTGTAAACATTAATGATGAGATAATTATTACTGCTAATGTTTTTGAAAAAGCTTTCTTCCTAAGTTTACGATGAGTCATTAAATTATCTCCTAGAGTCTATGTTATTTTATTACTTATACTTTAAATTTTTATTGTTTATAAATGAATGAACTAAAGGCAAGGAAAAGATATTAAAATAAAAGTATT
>JAGLTP010000439.1 GCA_023135215.1 Candidatus Heimdallarchaeota archaeon | reverse complement strand
ACTTTAGGTGAAAACAAAGAGTGTGTTCCAAACTGATTTCTCTCAACTGGTTTTCCTGTTCTAATATAGTACTCAAAACCCTTCAGAACAGAATTTAAATATTTTTTCATTTTTGGTTCTAAGTAAAGAAAATAGGGGATCCACCTTAATATTACTGGTATTCTTTGGAGATTAGGCATTTTTAGTGATATTAATACTAAGGCCTTCTCTCTTTCTCCAACTTCTTTAAGCTTCTTAATCTCCCAGTGAGCCTCTGTTTTTTCCTCCTCATCCTTTTTACCAATCATCAATTTGTATCCTTTTTCTATTTCCCATTCAATGAAATTCCTTTCTAATTCCAAACCATTAAAGTAGATAATTCTATCTGCTGAATCCTTACCAGACCAATTCTTAACTATATTTTCTTTACAAAATGGGTGACAGAGGTTTAAATTCCCTGGTTGTGAAATAACTTCCCAAACCCTAGCAACTGTCGCATCTATGATAATTGAATTTTTAATCAACCACTTGAATTTTGAGTTCATGATATCCAATTCAGCTTAAAAATA
Source organism: Candidatus Heimdallarchaeota archaeon (assembly GCA_023135215.1). The sequence goes on along the minus strand of JAGLTP010000439.1, from coordinate 3,453 downwards.
CTCAATTTATAAGTTTAGCCTCTTCTTTCTAATAAGGTATCTTCTTGTATGAACGTTCTTCTTGGAAGGAGAACGGTTTTGCAGTAAAATGAAAACTTCTTTTAAAGTTTTTAATAATAATTATTCTTCAACTGTATCCGTCTTTGGGTAATCCATTTTCTTGAAAATTTCTACCAATGTAGTTATATCTTCAGCTGTTAAATTCCGAAACATTTTATGAAAAAACTCCCTTCTCATTTCTACTCTTCTCTCTAATATTTTCTCTCCTTTTGGAGATAAACTCAATAAAACTTTTCTTCTATCTTCAGTAGAATGTCTTCTATTCAGGTATTTGTTATTTGTTAGATGATCTGCAAATCTAGTTGCGGTACTAGCTGGGAGGGGAAAAGATTTACTTAATTGACTCATAGTACACTCTTGTTCTTCCTTAACGAATTCGAGTATCCTAAGATCTTGAGTAGTAATGTCTGATTCTTTGAAATCAAGTACTCTAGAAACTTGCTTTACTATTTCGAAGTAGAAATCTAACATGCTTTGAAGTTCTTCTGACATCATAAAAGCACATGTGATATTATTAATAAATGTACCCATTTACGAATAATTCAAGAATGAAATATTTCCAAATTGGAAACATATATAAGTTTGTCTGTTGAATACTGCATAAAGTCACAAAAAGTATAGGAGTTACAAAAATGGAAAACATTACATCTTATGTTGATAGGTTTTATGAAAAAGTGAATGGAAGTTATTACGCTTTTGCAGGAATTCTAATTGGATTTGTGTCCGTATTAACTTCATTGCTAATATATATTCAAATAGATTTAGAATTTAGTTTTCAAACTAGATATCTAAGTCATCTAGGAGGTGTTCCTATTGGAGCTGCTGATGGGATATATGCATCTGCAATCATCTTTAACACAGGGATGTTACTAATAGTCCCTATTAGGCTTCTTTTTCTAATTTATCTCACTAGAGCTGTACAAAAAATGGGCTCAGGTAAGACACTAGCTATAACCAGCTTGATATTCGGTTTTGTTGCAACCTTTGGATATCTATTAGTTGGTTTAGAACCTTATTCTTCTAATCTTTTCCTACATTTGATGGGGGCAGTAATTTATTTTGTAGGTGCTACTTTATTTGGTATTATTTTTGTTATAACTGAATTTCGAACCCCTAATTTACCAAAATTCTTACCAGTTACTGGAATAATTAACACCTTATTGTTTCTTGTTTTTTCAGTGCTATTGATAATCGTAGAAGTTGCTGGAATCTCTACTATTCCTGAACCTACCTTACTTGAATGGTTTGTATTTTTATCAGCATTGATCTGGTTATTTGTTCATGGTATATATTTTCATAAAAAACGAAAAAACAAGATAAAAGAATAAGTAATATCTCTAACAAAATTATAGAGATACACTCTTTTTTTCTGTAAGATCTTTCATCCAAAAAATAGAAATGAAAACTATTTGGAAACTTATCCAATTGTCTTTTCCAATATAGGTAATGAACCACCATTCAGTAGAAAGGAAAATAATCATTATGCAAAGAAACACTAAGAAGATTTGGAAAAATACAAGTAATATTGTTGTAATTAACCCAAGAATTCGTTCTAGTTTTTTGGTTTGTTCTAAAGCTCTTATGATCTGGTTAGCTGAAAAATATAATAAAACATATGTAAGTAATAACGTAAATACAATAGCTCCATATGCAATTCCAATATCCTCGCTATGTAATCTTCCCCTATTTTTAATTATATATGCTATAAATGTAACAATTAAGGAAAGAACCATTATTGAAATTCCACTGAACAAAAGTACCTGAGATTTAACGTTAATTCCCTCATCAATGATTTTTTGTTGGATTTGTTGGTAACTTAATATCGTATGTGAAAATCCCACTAAGAAAATAATAATTACTCCACCCAAGACAAGATAATGTGAATTGTGAGGAGAGATATGGGTAATTGTTAAAATTATTAGGAGCATAACAGCAGCAATCAAAAGAAAACCTACAAATAGAATGATGATATTGATATTTTTTCTTTGCAGTAAAATGAAAAAGAAAAGGATTGGAAAAAATACGTGCTATTTCTTCTAGATTATCAGTATAATCTTCAATATTTTGCTGAAATATTTATATACTAAGGACATTTGCCCATTGTATTAATAATAATTGGATTAAAAAATATAAGCTTTTTTGGTTTGTCTTCTTCTCATATCTCCTTGCTTGTATAGTAACGATTTTACATAATGTGTTCCATATTACGTTTTTTTCTCTTGGTAATGTGTCAGCTGCCAGTGTAATCCTATGGCTAGTGTATATATTTAGTCCTACAATTTCTGCATTCTTGGTTGTTTCTCTCTCAGAAGGAAAAGAGGGTGTACTCAAGATACTCAGGGGATATATAAGGTGGAAAGTCCACTGGGTATGGTATTTAGCTGCTGCAATTTTATTACTAGCTCCTCTTGCAGTGGGTTTGGTGGTTTTCCTTATAGGATCATCACCAGGTTCAAGTGTTAGCTTGACTGTTGGCAATGTATTCTATCTTATTGGATACGGATTATTAGCTGGACCCATTTCAGAAGAAGGAGGTTGGCGGGGTCTTATGTTACCAAAACTAGAATCCAAATACAATGCTTTAGTATCCGGTCTTATACTAGGACCAATATGGTTTGCATGGCATATTCCATTCTATTTTATAGAAGGAAGTAATCAATACGAATCACTTCAATATGGAGTGGGACCTGCGGTATTTTCCATTAGTATCTATTTTGTACTAGTTATGGTAGTAACACAAATTTTGACTTTCCTTTATAATAACTCCAAAGGTAGCCTAATAATAACAATTTTGGCACACTTCAGTTTCAATTTCAGTAGCGTACTTATTCTCGATTCGATGTTAGGTTTACTTAATCAAACTACATTTGATATCTCTGGTAGTGTTCTAGGGGTGGTTTATCTAGCCTTAATTTTCATTTTTTATGGATACAAAAAAATGTCTCGTAAAGATGAAGTGGATTTACCTTTTCAAAAGAACACCAGCTCAGAGAGCAAAAATTAGCAGTTTCTAATCCCTAGATATTAGGGATTTTCCTTTCTTTATTTTTTCAAAGTGTTTTGTAGTAATTTTCGTGTGGGCTCATTAGTTAAACTGCTTTTGTTGGAAGGGGATTTCTATATAACCTATAAGTCTTTGCAGTAAAATGAAAAGGTGTTGAATATCAAAATTTAGATGCTAAATTGATTATTAGATAATATCCTGCTTTTGAATAAATTCATTCCATTGAATTAACTGACTAGAGAGTTTTGATTGCTGTTGATTAATTTTCTCTGCTAGTTGAACTAATCCTTCTTCATCTGCCATATCTCTTGCTTCTTCTATAAGCTTCTTAGCTTTTTGTAAATCTACATCAGCTAAAGAATAAATGGTTTTTAACCAGATAGTATGAA
>JAGLTP010000438.1 GCA_023135215.1 Candidatus Heimdallarchaeota archaeon | reverse complement strand
TCTTGGGGAAGACAACCATATCTTCTTTTTTCACAAATAGCAGGGTAACTAATGCTGAGAAGAAAGCAATGATTGTTGTAATTAACATTATCACCTCAATACCAAATGCTGTAAATCCTGCAATATTCCATGTATCATATCTGAACTGATCATAAATGATACCACCAATTATTGGTCCAATAACAGCCCCCAAATTGAAAAACATCTGAACATTCCCAAATTCCAATCCTCTTTTTTCAGCCTTAACCAAATCAGCTTGTAAAGCTCGGAATGCAGGCATGTTTATCTGTTGAATCATTTGCCTACCGATGAATATTCCAATTAAGAGAAAAACACCCATTTCGAATCCTAAGAAGAAGAGCAAAATACCAGACCCTATTGCTGTTACAACTACTAGAGCTTTTTTACTCGTTTTATCTGCTAAATATCCTCCTATTGGATTAAATGTCACACCCGCTATTCCAGCTATACCAAAGACTATTCCTATAAATTTAGGTGTAAGAAAATACTGTTCTTCTAAGAATAGAGAAAGAATTGGAAAAACCATGCTAAATCCAAAACCATTTGAAAATCCCATTATAAATAGAGCTCTTAGGCTACCTGTTCTTTCTCTCCAAAATGAAGGTTTAAGGAAATCTGGAATTCCAGGTCTAATCTTTCCTGTAGCAACAAGTACTTCTTTAATAGCTAAACCAATCTCCTTGAAACTCATCTTAGCTTTCTGAGTCTTGGGATCAATAACCATGAGATTGAATACTATAAATGAAATAGAAGAGATTGCACCCATGAAAAAGAATGAAACTCGAAATGCTGCAACTTCAGTTGCAACTATTAACTCTGATAACGCAAATAAACCTCCTCCAAGAAAAGGACCAACTGACCATCCCAAACTCATCGAAAGTATAAACCATCCTAGATTTCTTCCTCTCTTATCATCAGGTGATATATCAACGACTGTAGATTCAGCTATTGGCCAAACTAAAGCAGATGCTATTCCTTGGAAAAAACGAACGAGGAAAAGTGACCAGAAAGCTTGTGCTAATCCAAAACCAAATGTAAGAATAACATACATAGCCATTCCAACAACCATGAGTGGTTTTCTTCCAGCTTTGTCACTCATCCTTCCATAGAATGGTGCTAAGAATGCTCTAGAAATCATCATAGCAGACGTAAGTAAACCTATTTGTGTAACTATGTTTACCTTAACGAATCCCCAGTCCCACACATGAAAGAAGTTATTTGCATAGATTGCCATAAAAGGGAGAATTGCACCAAACCCTAGGTTAACAATAAAACTAGAAAGCATTAACCCGAATAAGGTTTGTGTCTCTCTTCTCATAGGACTTTCGTTTAAAAATTTCTTTAAAAAGATTCTCTTTTTTAAAAAAATCGAGTTCTTTCTAATCCTAACATTTTTTTACTATAAGGAAAGTATGCTCTTATGCCCGAAGTATCCTATACTCATGCATCTAAAGTTATTCCCTCTGATAAAACAGTTCTACTCAGAGGGTGGGTCTATAGAATTCGTAAGATGAAAGACAAGATCTTTGTTGTCTTACGCGATGCTTCTGGTATCGTCCAATGTGTCGGTGCAGAAGATCAACTAAAACCTGAAGCATGGAATGCTTTAAACGAAACAGCAATCGAAAATGCTATTCATGTTGAAGGAAAACCAGTAGAGGATAATAGGGCTGTAAATAATGTTGAGATTCGTTT
>JAGLTP010000437.1 GCA_023135215.1 Candidatus Heimdallarchaeota archaeon | reverse complement strand
TTCCCATAATTGGTTTCGTATTTGGTAAAGTCTGTTTTGTCATTTATGAGCACCTCCAACAAGTTCAGAGATTTGCTCTATATTATGTTCCTTCATATATTTCTTAATTCGCATCTGAAAGAATTTAATCATATTTTCTGGATATGCAACTCCTAATGCAGTTCCAATTTGTACTGCACTTGCTCCAGCAAGCAAATATTCGATAACATCTTCTCCTCTCGATATTCCCCCTACTCCAACAATGGGGATCTTTTCACCAAAGTTTTCATATAAATCATACACATATCGAACACCTATCGGTTTGATTGCTGCACCAGATAAACCTCCCCTCTTGTATCCTAAGATTGGTAAGTGCGTTTCGATATCTATCACCATTGCTTTCAATGTATTTATTGCTACTAAAGCATCACATCCCCCTTTAACAGCAGCTTCTGCAATGTCTATTATATTACTCACATTAGGAGTAAGTTTAACCCAAACAGGAGAGGTGGTTGTACTTTTTATTTTTTTAACGATATTGAATACTGATTCTGGATCAGTACCGATTTGCACTCCCCCTTTTTCTATATTGGGGCAACTTAAGTTTAATTCAAATGCTAGAATTTGAAGATCTTTTAATCCTTCTAATACTTCTACGAATTCTGCTTCATTTTCTCCAAAAATTGAAGTTATTATAGGTATTTTATTTTCCATAAGTTTTTCTAAGTCTTCTCTAAACACTTTGTATCCAGGATTAGCTAATCCAACAGAATTTATAACACTCTTAATTTCTTGCAATGCAAAAATACTTGGATTTGGATTACCTTTTCTTGCTCTAGGACCTATACTTTTCGTTACTACGGCTCCCATTCCAGCTTCATATATTCTTTGAAGGATTGAATATGATGTTCCAAGAATACCAGACGAGAGAATGAGAGGATTGCGAAGTTTTATACTACCTACAGTAGTTTCTAATTCCATAAGAGAAGAAATTATACAAACTTGAAAAGTTTTACTAATTAATAGAGCTAAAATAAAGAAAATTTTTATTAAGAAACAGATTTGTTGTATAAGAAATGCTTTACCTATAGTAAATTTGATAAAGACAAAAAATACATCTTGGAAAAGTACGACCTATTAGAATCTACATTTGGTGAACTGAGTTTGGCAAAAATTGCAGTAATATCCGATATTCACTCAAACATCTTTGCACTAGAGGCAGTTCTCAAAGATATTAAGAAAAAGAAAAATATCAAAGAGATAATCTGCCTAGGTGATGTTGTAGGATACTATCCTTATCCAAACGAATGTATTGAGTTGATAAGAGATAATTGTTCAGTCACTGTGTTGGGAAACCATGATGCTGGAGTTATAGGTCAAGAATCTGCGTTCTTTTTCAATCCTACTGCTTACGAAATGATTGTGTGGACTAAAGAGAATTTGAAGCAAGATAATTACAACTGGTTGACTTCATTACCTAGGAAAAAAACAATTGAAAGAGGGAGTAAAACTATCTATCTAGTTCATGGATCTCCTTTACGAACATTTGATTATTTTGATGCTTTTTCAGAGGAATCATGGTACTCTATGTTGGAGAAAGCCTTTGAAACAACAAATACTGATATTCTAATGGTTGGGCATACCCATGTTCCATTTAAACTTAAATTCGAGAAGAAACACTTCTTGAATCCTGGATCTGTTGGTCAAACAAGAAACGGTGTTCCTGGAGCATATTATGCTATACTGAATACAAGTCCAGTGTCAATCTCTATGGAACACCTAAAATACGATTATTCACCACTGCAAAACCGAATGAAAGAACTAGGTTTACCTGAATCATTAAGTGAAAGATTGAATCATGGATTCTAAAGAGAACTTCAGCTATAATTATATGAAAAACCGTTTTCTTCTTCTATTTCCTTCAGTTCTTCTTCGAGTTTATCATTATACAAATCGTATAATATGACAAGAGCTACTCCTTTATGTACCCCTGCTTTTACAGAGAGTTTCTTATAACTAATTCCTGGTTCTTCAGTAAGGATCTTATCTCTGATAAAACTCTTAATATTCTGATAATTTGGGATGGTTCTGATACCATCTACTAATTCACTTAATCTGCCATCAAACCCCGCAAAATTAACGTCAACCTTCTTTTGTTTTTTGATTTTCTCAAGAAGTTTTTCGTTTAACTCCTTCTCTTTTATCTTATCTTCTTTGATTTTCTTTTGACTGCTGTCTAGATAATCAAACATTGTACTCATGAATTTACCCCAATCTCGACTGACCTTTTCTTATGCTAGGGAATAGAGTAAAAAAAGGTTTTGTAAGACGTTTCATCAAATAACTGTTTCTTGTAATAAAGGAAATATTTCTTTGTAGTAAAAATTATTTACTTAAGTTAAACATCCTTTCGTTTACATGAAAACGATTTTGGTCACTGAATCATTTATTTCTACATTTCATAAACAAGTTACTAGAATAGAAAAACAATTTTTAGTATAGAAAATGAGAAGATTTAACCATATTTGGTTTCCATTTTCAAGAGTAAATTCCGACAAATTATAGTTTAGGATGCTATTCTTGTGGTTCACTTTAGTTAGCACATAATTCTAACAACTAGATGTTAGCTAGAGTCATAATTATCACTTTTTAATCAAAGATATGCAAAAGAAATAATTCAATTAAAATACTAGAGCAAAGGGTTTTTAATTAGGAATTTTTCTAGCATATTTTACTATCGGAATATTGAATTTATGTTCAGAGTAACTATCATGGTTTCTTTAATTATTTATTAAATCATTTTAAGGTTCCTTTCGTTAAAAATTCTATAGAAACCTTTAATTTTTTATATTTGTTTAGAAACATTAGTAAATTTATCTAATATTCAGCTTAGGAAAGCATGAGTTATAGTTAGCTTCTTGTTTGTCTTATCGCTTTCGTCCATTGATCTTTCAAAGCTTCTCTTTTCTCTAATGTCATAGTTGACTCGAAGGTATGTTCTATAAGAAAATTCTGACGTATATCTTCAAGGTTTTCCCAATAATTTATGGCTAGACCTGCCAAATATGCAGCGCCTAAAGCTGTAGTTTCGTTAACCTTCGGTTTTTGAACAATAATATTAGAGATATCAGCTTGAAATTGAAGAAGAGGTAAGCAGTTTGTGACTCCTCCGTCAACTCTAAGAACTGTGATAGGATTTCCAGAGTCTTTACTCATAGCTTCAAAAACATCTTCTGATTGGAAACAGATAGATTCTAGAGTTGCTCTGATAATGTGATCCCTTGTTGTTCCTCTTGTTAAACCTACCATTGTACCTCTTGCATAGCTGTCCCAGTAAGGAGCACCAAGACCAACAAAGGCAGGTACAAAAAACACTCCTTGAGTATCAGGAGTTTCATTCATAACTCTTGTTAGTTCTTCTTTGCTCTCCAAAATCTTGATGCCTTTTTCCAACCATTGGATTGCAGCTCCAGTAATGAATACACTCCCTTCTAATGCATATGTAAGAGTGTTATCTATCTTCCAAGCAATTGTAGTCAGTAATCCGTTTTTTGATTGAATAGCACGATTCCCTGAGTTCATTAGCATGAAATTTCCTGTACCATAAGTGTTTTTTACATCTCCTTCTTCAAAACAGGTTTGACCAAATAGTGCAGCTTGTTGATCACCAGCACATCCTGCAACGGGAACCTCAGATCCTTGTATCTGTTTCTTTGTAAAACCATAGAAATCCTTGTCGCTACTTGGACGAACCTCTGGTAGGATTGATTCAGGAATTTTCATGATTTCAAGAAGCTCATTATCCCACTCGCCTGTATGAATATTGAATAGAAGTGTTCGTGATGCGTTGGAGAAATCAGTTACATGCTCTCCTGTTAAATTCCAGATTAACCAGCTATCTATAGTCCCTACTGCTAGATTATCAATTTTTAATTGATCTTGCACTTTGCTTGAATTAGCTAACAACCACTTTATTTTTGTCCCAGAAAAATAAGGATCTAAGACCAATCCTGTCTTACTGTTGAAAATCTTGAAAAAGCCATCTTTCTTCAGAGTCTCACATATATCTGCTGTTCTTCTACATTGCCACACTATAGCATTGTTCAGTGGTTTGTTCGTTTCTTTGTTCCACGCTACCACAGTTTCTCTTTGGTTTGTAACTCCTATAGAACAAATTTGCTTTGCATCTAGATTTGCAAGTGATATTGCATCCTTAATCACGTTTAGAGTATTTTCCCAAATTTCCTCAGGATCATGTTCAACCCACCCAGGTTGAGGGAAAATTTGTTTGTGCTGAACATAGCTTTTTGATACTTCCTCCCCTCTATGATTAAAAATCATTGCTCTTGTTCCAGTAGTTCCTTGATCAATACTTAGAACAAATTTCATACTTTGAAGATAAAGAACTAGATAATAAATCTGTTTAGGATTTTTGTTTCATAGCTTTCTTTGCTTTAATTGTTTTTTTTTCTTCTATAGCTGATGAAGATACACCTTCTTCAGTACTATCCTTTTGTTTAGTATCATAATATCTTCCCCTCCAAGAAACTTTACTACCTTTAAATCCATAGAAAAGAGATGTAACAATAATTACTATGTTGATGATCATTGGAATTGGATATATAATGTAATAAAGCCAAAATCCCTTTCCTCGTTTTCTCCAGTAAAGCCAAATAGCGATCGAATAAGCAAAGTAAGCTGAACAGTTTACTATAATTCCAATAGTATAATCCCAAACAAACCAGTTTTCTTGGTTGATAAATGCATCAATCATAAAGTAAGGTGCTAAAAGAAAGTAGACTATCCAGAATATAACGAATAGAACTCTCCACCAGGGTAAAGTAACAATACCTCCCCAAATCATCCTTCTAAATGCTCTAAAGAAATCCGAAAACCTATCAGGATACATTCTAGTTGTGACTAAATCTGTACCATCCATAAAATTCAATCTTAATTCATTTTCTTTAATCAGTTTGGATAATGCTACATCTTCAACCAATGAACCACTTACAGCTAGGTGTCCCCCAATCTTCTCATAGCCTTCTCTTGTAAACATCATATACTGACCGCTTGCGATATACGAGTCTTTGATGTAAGGGTTGTTGATATCCTTTCGTGGACCTCCAGCGATATAGCTCAAGAAGTAGAAATAACTTATCAGATATTCATACCATTTTTCACAAACTTGAAAAGGAAATAGAGAAAATAATGCAGAGTTTGTTCCTTTGAGATGAGATACTGTAGCCCTAAGAGAATAAGGTTTATGTTTGGTATCAGCATCAGTAAAAAGCAATATTTCTCCTTTAGCAGCTAAATATCCTACATGACATCCATAGGATTTTCCTACCCATCCATCGGGTAGATTACGATCAACAATTACTCTTACTGGATATTTCTCTACTAATTCAATGGTTTTATCATGAGAGCCCCCATCAACCACTATTATCTCTTTATTGGCATAATCAAGATTTATAATGGTACTCAAACATGTTTCAATGTTAATTTCTTCATTCAGAGTAGGAACAATAATACTAACAAAGGGGAGTTCATCTTCTTTCAAATCCAGCAGTTGCCAACCATTTGTG
>JAGLTP010000436.1 GCA_023135215.1 Candidatus Heimdallarchaeota archaeon | reverse complement strand
TCACAAGTTGTGTTCACATCGTGTGGGCAATTGCTATTTAAATAGAAACTGATGTTAGGTTGGCGAAAAAAAATGACTGACAAAACAAAAACACAGAAAAAACTTCAAGAAGCAATCAATAAAGATCGAAGAAATGCATTAGAGGCTTTCATTCTTCAAAAAGGAAGTCTTTAAACATTTTATTTTTAATTTTATTTTAAAATATTATTTCATTTATATCTTCCCAAACATACCCAGTGAGTTCGTATTTCTTCCCCCATTTCTCATACGGCTGTGTTTCATTTGGTTTTCCTCCAAGTTTTTCATAAAAACCTTTTTGGAAATTATCTTTTAGAGCCCATATTATCATTGATTTCCATCCTTTGGATTGAAAGAATTCCACTTTTTTCTCAATAAGTTTTGTTCCTATTCCCTTTCTTTGATGATCCTTCAGCACATAAATCGCTCCAATTTCACAATCATATGGATCTGTGTTTTCATATTTTCCTCCTGCAGCAAATCCTACAATTCCATTTTCCAAATCTTCAGCAACAATAACCTGCAAATTGTCTTTAGTTTTATTCAATAAAAGAGATTTTTTCCACCTTTCAGTATGCTCCTCAAAAGACATTTTATCAAGTTCCTCATCAGGGAAGATTCCTCTATAATTTGTTTGCCAGGTTTTTATTCCAACATAAGCAATTCCTTCTGCATCAGAAACTTTTGCAAGTCGTATTTTCATCAGAATAAACAATTGAAGCGGCAAATAAAAAACTATTCTTCAAATTTATACCCGCTTCTCTTCCAAGCTTCATACATTTCGGGATTTTTTTTCAAAAATTCATCCTTTATTTCTTTGGGGACTCTATTAAGTATGCAAGAGAAATTTATGCAATCAGTACATACTTTCAATTGAATAACTAAATACCACAGGAAAACACCAAAAACGAGTATTCCAAAATAAATCCACTTCTGACCATGTATCAGGAAAATCATCGGAATCATAAAAATTAAGTTCGCCCCAATGAGAAACTGAATCTTCTTCCATAAACTAGCTGGACCAGGTTTGAATTTAGCTGTTTTAAAAAAACCATAATTAATAGAACAATGCAAGAACTTTGTTTCACCTTCAGCATAATAAGGACAATGTGCACACAGAATAGGAGGTTCCCATATCAAGAAGAAGAAAATCATATATCCAAACCAAGTTAAAGTTGATATGAGATTGAGTGGAAAACTGAGTAGTATAAGACCTACAAAAGTAGGAATGAATGCTATGAAAAAAGGAATCCCGAATATAATTGAGTATTTTTTATCTAAATGACAATGCAATCGTCCTTTAATATTGCAATCTTCACAAGATTCTTCGTCTTCCCAAATACAAATGCAATGGGGATTAGTAGAATTCATAATCCAAAATTCAATATGTATCCTAAAAATCTTATCCTAATTATTGTAAAGATGAACAGAACTCCAAGAGTATAGAGAAAAAACTATGCTAAAACAAAGTATAGCTATGTTTTTTCAAACTCAGCTAAACAAAATCAGGAGAGCTGAAAAACAGAGATTACTCCCATCTTAGTTCATTTTACTCCCAAACCGAAGGATAAAACTCAGGAGTTATACAATAATCATCGTTATGAGGGGAACAAATAAAATCTATATTTAATGTAGATAGGTAATCATCTATCTTCTTTGCTCTTTGAAAAGTTGAATCATCTAAAAGAAATTGATCTTCCTCTGTTCCAGAAACTTCCAGTATTATGGTTTTCAAGACTTTATTGATTGAGATATAACATTGAACCTCATTTACTAATGCTTGAGTAGATGAAGTATTTTTAATATTGGCTAGATAAGTGAAATCTCCTTTGACTTCTCCTTTCACATGAATTTTCATTAAATATAATAAGTTCTTAAAATCCTCCTCATCTTTGAAAGAAGTTAGTGCGATAAATCGATCAGGATTCAAGTCATCGGGATAGGGGTGAGATTTACAAAAGCGAAATATGCTTAATGAACAACACCAATTAAGAAATCTCTCTTTTCCATAATTTGTACAAAGATATTCCAACCGAATCTCGCGTTTCATATAATATGAATAAATAATAAAAATAAGAAATTTCTCTTTAAAGAGAAATTTGGTAATAACTTGTTTAATTAATTTTTTCAATGATATCTTTTACAATTAAAACAGCAGTCTCCACCGTTTGATCGCAGACTTTTCTTCTTTCAGGATTATCTCTATCCAATTGCCCATTTTGATCAATGAACTCATCTAGAAGTTCACCACAGTAGAGAGAGCCATTTGATTCTTCAAATCCAGTTTTTAGTATCTTTATCTTCCCTGCTATTTCTTCACTGGTTAAGCCTTTCTCCATGAGTAG
>JAGLTP010000435.1 GCA_023135215.1 Candidatus Heimdallarchaeota archaeon | reverse complement strand
ATATAGCAGCACCTCTCATAAAATCTAAAGAAACAATTCTTTTCTTTGAATCTTCTGTATAATATCTGCCAATTTCTGTGTTTGTCAAGTCTCTTCACTGGAAGTTAGGATGATATACTGGAATTTGGTTGTTTTTATTTTTTCTCAGTAAAAAGCCTGAAATTCACTATATTAAAATATTAAAACTACTCACCATAAGGAGAATATGTAAAATCTATTACTCCAGTAGCAAATAAAATTACGAAAATCACAACAGCTAAGAATAAGAGAAATAATATCAGTTTTCCAATTATGGATTCTAATTCTCCTTGTTTAGATTTAGAAATTGAGTTTCTTCCTTGATTCTCTAGTTTGTCAACAAACTCTATTTTCCTCTTTCTAAAGCACATTAAGGGTCATAATCAACATTCAGAATTAAATAAAGAGTAGTTTTTGAGGTTCAATTTTCCCCATTTTTCTCGGAATATATTGTTGATAATTCAAGATCTGTAATTAAACAAAAAAAGGAATACAGAAATCACACTCATTAGCATCACATGCTTCATTAACCCTTCTTCTGTTCTGTTTCTAGAAATTTGTACCAGTGTCTGATATCACCCTCCAACCAATTATCATTAGGTTTACAACTATATCTCCAATCGGAGTGATCGACTGCAAAATACCTTGGTAATTCAGTATTCTTTAAAACATCGCTGATTGTAGCATTTTGTGAAATTTGATTCTTCAAGAAGTTGACTAGATTTTCATAGTATAACCTAACATTTCTTACGTAGTCCGTTTTGACAAGAATTCCATGACCTGGTATGAAATGTTCTACATCCATTTTCTCCCATTCTCGGAACATCTCTAAAGAATCATAGGAAGCTTTTATCAATTGGGGATAACATGTGAGAAGATTATCTCCTGTACACAATGTTTTTTCAGAAGGAATATGAACATAAGCTGACTCAGAAGTATGAATTCCTATGATTTTGTATATTATTAATTGTTCTTCAGAACCTATTATTAGCTCATCTTTAACTCTAATATTAGGCAGAAAAAGTTCAGAGTTTTCAATGTCATCGGCAATCTCAGAATCTTCTTTTCGATAATTATTAGCACTTTCAATTCTCTCCTTGTAGCTAAGATATCCTTTATAATTTCTTTTAAGAGTAGGAATGCCTTTCTTAGCTAGAACAATATCAACATCTTTGAATGCCTTCATTGATAAAATGTGATCCCAATGTGTATGAGTTAACAACAAATGACTTGTTTTTCTTTGAAAACGATCTTCCATTTCTTTTCGAAACTGAGCAATAACTTTAGTATAAACACCGCAATCAACAAAAATCAGTTGTTCAGGTAATGATATGCAGGTAATATTAGCTGTTTGAGGAGCATCATTAATTTTGCTTCTAGTCTTATCGAGAAAACTGGCAACAACAATATTGTCAGTTATTTCTTGTATTCGCATAAGGGTTTCAAAGTTTGAACATTAATAAGCTTTAAGCATAAAATCCACCTTTGCGTTCTTATGAAAAGAAAAATCCTGCTAAAACAGGAAGGAGACTCATTCTGTAGTCACA
>JAGLTP010000434.1 GCA_023135215.1 Candidatus Heimdallarchaeota archaeon | reverse complement strand
CCTGATAGGTCGGCAGGATACATCGGTCATTTTGCGGAAGCGAACCGTTCAATATTTTTTATCTTTAACACAAGCTTAGGATACTTCGATTTGAATGCTTTACCAATAATAGTTTGGGTTGCAGATTCCAAAAAACCTGAAAAATCATTTATTCGTTACAAAACTTCCCCAAAAGAAGAAATGGATTTTTCTGATGATGCTGCAGATCCAAAATGGTTAGCTATTCCTATAGTCACTTTCGAAAAGATGCCTGATTTTCTCAAAGTATGGGAAAAGGAAGAATAAAAACAGAATTATCGTTCTTAAAACTCCCATAAATCATCAAATTCATCACTTTGTTTTCTTACATCTTCTAATTGGTGCTTTAATCTATTATGTTCTCTAGTTAGTTTTCGTAATAAACCATCTATACCTCTGCTGCTTCTAGATTCATATTGACGTGATTCATTTAATCTGTGAATCTTCCTCTCAACAGATAATAACTGTTCAAAAAGCTTATTAAATCTCGCATCTTGACCATCTCGCCAATAGAGTTCTCTCTTAAGTTCTCTTTTATTCAGCAGGTAAGCTCTGAGATGATTACCATGTCTTTGAATGTTACTTTTAAGCTCATTCATTGTTAGAGAATAGAATTTAAGTCCCTCAATTATAGATGATTTATGAATAGAATAATCAATGTAGTTTTCTATTATGTTGAAATAAGTAGATATTTGGCTCAAACTTTCTTTTCTGCCAAAAATCATGTAGGAATCTAACCTAGTTTTAAACTTGAATTTCTTTTTCACGAACATACCGTGTGAATAATGTTTCTTTGTTAAATGGGAGAGACTTATGGTTGCTTTATTTTTCAATTTTACATTGAATAATCCTTTTTCTCGCATTAGATAGAGGTTTTTATTTGTCAAAACCACAAGGAATTGTCTAGGAAGGGAAGCGTTTTTCTTTAACCAAATACGAGGTAAAATTGAAATTAACTCTTCATTCTCATCTTCTGGTAATAAATGATGTATTCGTCTTAATAATCGAAACTGGAAATTTAGAAAGTCAACTTTTTGACTTAAACTACCAAAATCTTCTTCAATTTCTGCAAACTTTGTTTCAAGTTTTTCGTCTAAAAGACCTGAACGACCTTTCAATAGATCGAGTATTTCCTCTGCTTTATCAACATTGTTTAGGTTTGTATATCGCATATAACCTATATTTCGAAGTTTCTCGTCTACCAAAGTAAATGTCTCGTTTTCAAATTTAACTAAATGATCTATAAATGTAGAAATTTTAGTTCGAAGAAGTGCAATCTCATCTTCAACTTCCCTAAATAGCATTATCTTAGCTTTTCTCATATCGTAGACTAACCTTACTAGATCCAGATACTGTTGTGTGAGATCCCAAACTTCTGTAAGCTTCTTATTTAAGAGGTTTATAGATGAGAATATTAATTGTGGTAATTGTTGGTGGTAAAGAACACCATCTTCAATATCTATTTTTTTACACCATTCACATCTATGAACTGAATCATGTCTTACAAAAGAAGCCTCACTCCCACAAGTGTGACATTTTGGATCATAACAATCATCATCGCATTCCTTACAATAATAGATACTGTTTGATATAATGATGTGGTCAGGACACAGTTTACTTTTACATGCTTTACAGTAATATTGCGCTGGGCCACTGCATAAACTACACTTTGACATTGCCGGCAAAATTAGCACTCAGCTTTTATGAAAATCTACTAAACAGATTATATTTATAGATGTAATATCTGGAGAATAGAACACAATAGAACTCATCAAATATCATCAAACTATAACAGGAATGCATCTCACCTAAAAGAAGGTCAAACCAATAGTTTTATTTTTTGAAAAGAAAAATGATGCTATCAAATAAAGGATCGAAAAAAATGAAAATATCTGATAGAACTGCTAGTTTTAGTTATGCTATAAGAGATGTTCTTGCAGTTGCAGCAGAAGTGGAATCACAAGGGCACAGAGTCATTAAGCTAAATATAGGCGACCCTATAAAATACGGATTCAAGACACCAAAATTATTAACAGAACCTCTTAAATACGCTGAAGAAGAAAATTATAACTTTTATGCTGATTCACAAGGATTATTGGAATTTAGACAAGCTATAGCAGATTATGAAAATAGTAAATATAACCTAGGTATAACACCAAAAGAAGTTGTTGCTACTTCTGGAGTTTCAGAAGGAATACAAATGACTTTTATGGCTTTTACTAATCCTAAAGATCGGATTTTAATTCCTGGAATTCACTATCCCAGTTATTCCGGAAATTCCAATATTTTTGAACTAGATACACAATATTACAAAACTGTTGTTGAGGATAATTTCTATCCAGATCCTGATCATATTAGATCCTTAATGACTGAAAATACTAAACTTGTATTTTTGAATAGTCCAAACAATCCAACGGGTTCTGTTTATCCTGAAAAGATTATCAAAGAGATAGTTGATATTGTTGGGGAATATGATGCTTGTATTGTTTCCGACGAAACTTATGATAAATTGATTTTGGATGATAGATTAGATCATATTGCTACTGCAAAAGTTGCAAAAGATGTTCCAGTAATAGCTTATAATGGTTTTAGTAAGGTTTTTCTAGCTCCTGGATGGCGATTAGGTTATGCATATTATCATGATCCCGAGAGCAAGATTAAGGGACCATGGGAAGGATTGCAGAAACTTACTAGACTGCGCTTATGTGCTTCAACCCCACTCCAAAAAGCAGGAGCTGAAGCTCTCAAGAAGGATCAAAGTAGTTATCTTCCAGAAATAATCAAGGGGCTTCGAGACCGTAGAGATTTAATGTATGGAAGATTAGCAGAAATGGATGGAATTAGTGTTTATAAACCTGAAGCTGCTTTCTACATTTTCCCTATTTTGGATCTGAAAAAATTCAAATGGAAGAACGATAAAGAATTTGTTTTTGATTTTCTCAGGAAGAAACACGTTCTTTCAGTTTTTGGTTCTGGTTTTGGACCTTTTGGAAACAATGGATTCAGAATGGTTTATCTTCCAACACTGGAAGAAATTGACATCGCCATGAATCGTCTTGAAGAATTACTAAATGAAAATAGAATCTAATTCAGAATTATCAAAAAATGTTACTGAGTTTCCTCTTCTATTTTTTTCTTCCATGGAATGGTGATTTTAAAATTCTGAGATATGGACGTTAATACTATACCAATAAGAATAATTCCAGCATATAAAATTATAATTAAATCAGGCTTTTGATCTAGCATTATTACTCCCAATATTGTTGCACCTACGGGTTCACCTAAAATTGCTACGCCTACAACAAAAGCAGGTAAATTTCTCATAGAATAATTATAAGTTGCATGCCCTATTAGTGAGGGGGCTAAGGCAGCTATTACAAAAAGCAGATAGACAAAGGATGAATACTGAAATAATTCTGTTCTATAACCTCTTATCAAACAATAGATAAGGAGAAACAATGCAGAGGATAAATTTACAATTGCAAAATAAGGCCATAGGGGGGAATCTTGAAGGATTTTTTTACCTATAAGAAAGTAAAAAGTTACTGTAAGGGCCCCAATTATTGAAAAACCAATTCCTAAAACAAGATTACCTTGTATATCATTAGTGCCAGGAGATGCAAATGCCAACAATGCCCCTCCTCCAAAAGCGATGACAATACCAAGTACACCCAACACGTTAATTTTTTCTTTGAAAAATAAGAAACCAAAAATCGCTAGAAAAATAGGTACAGTATCTACCAGAGTAGTTGATATCGCAACAGACACATAATCTAAAGAGACAAACCAAGTTGCGAAATGTATGGCTAAAAATAATCCTGCTAAAATAATCCAATGACTTCTACGTAATGTTGTTTTTTTTCCTATCCATTTATAATCTTTTTTTCTGATTGAAAGAATCAAAGCACCTATTCCTGCGAAAAATGTTCGATACATTGCAGTAATTTCAGCAGGTACATCTCTTTCCAGAAGTTTAACAACTATGATTGCAGAGAATGAAACAGCTATTATAGCAATAGCTAAGAGTAGATAAGGAATTGAAATTTGAAATAAGGATTTATCTTCTTTAGCTTCAAGCGCCAAATTTGTGCACCAATCTCATCTCATTTAATGCCAGATTCATTATATGTTTTCCTAGTAGATGACCTAAATTTCCTTTAGCTGCATAGCTTTCACCAAATTTTATCACATCATCTCTTCTGCAATCTGGTGAATAAATTATAATAGGAACTGGATCTGCTGAATGATCTTTAAAACTGCAAGGACTACTATGATCTCCAGTTATCATTACAACTAAATCATCTTTGTAATTTTCTGGAAGGAATTGTGATAATTCTTTGTCCACCTTTTCTATGAATTCCATCTTTTCCTTTGGTTTTCCATCATGGGAGAAATTATCAGTTCCCTTAACATGGACAAAAACGAAATCATAATTTTGCAAAGATTTGTTAGCTAATACGAATTTATGTTTCAAATCTGTATCTGTTCCTCCTGTTAGCATGGAATCTTCAATTATATGCATTCCAAGCATCCTTCCCACTCCCTTGTAAAGCCCCCCACCAGCTATACAA
>JAGLTP010000433.1 GCA_023135215.1 Candidatus Heimdallarchaeota archaeon | reverse complement strand
AAAGAAAATCTGAAGATAATTTTAATTATTTTATTTGATGGACGCAAAACAAACTGCAGAAGTGACATACCTACACCTATCGCTGCAATAATTCCATTCGTTAAAGGATATTCTTGAAAAATTCTAGGTACTGCAAAGAAAAGAATAGTATATACTATGAAAGCTGTAACTATACTTGTGCAACCAACACATAAGTAGAGAGAACCAATTTTAAAAACATGATTTCGATAATTTTCACATAATGGATGATGAGCAAGATACAAACTAGAGAAATTTTTGAGTTTACTTCTTTGAGAACTGTCTACCCCTTTCTCTTCACTCATTGTAGCACCATATAAATTAGAAAGATAAGAAATGTTTAGGTAAGATAATAATATTGTTTACTGTTGATGTCAATTTCTATAAGTGCACCATTGGATAACAGCTCTGTGGGTTCTCCAAGGGATGGAAGATAAGCTGAACTTACAACAACAGAATTTTCTGTTTTGTAAAGCTTCATTGTAAAGTATTTTGGATTTGATCTGTAATAAACTCCAATCCAGCTTTTCAAGGGAGAGGATAAGATGAAATTTGCTCCAGTATAATCATAATCCTGAATTGTTCCTGTTACTACTTCCTCATTCATTTCCCAATTATTTAACTCCAGATTAGTTAGAAGAGCATAGAAATATTTCTCTGAATCTGTTGAACTACGTACAAAATATTTTCTATCATCGAAATTTGATATTTTTGATTTTATGGTGCCATTATGACAAAAAACGAATTCCCGATTGTAATCATACCAATAGAATGGATGATTGCTAGTAATATTCACTTTTAATCCAGGGGAAGCTCTACGAGCATGAGCTAATAAGAAATCAGTTTCTATTTTTTTCCACTCGGGTATGGGATTTCTTTCATAAATTGGTTCAATATATCTAGCTATAGCAAAATGACCCTTATTAAGCAGTGATACTCCATAACCATCCCTATGATCATGTATACTTGATTTATTTCTCTCATGAATATCCTTCTTAGCTTGTCCAATATAATCCGCACAAGCTTGAATATATTCTTCATAGGTTGAGCTAGGTAATTTTTG
>JAGLTP010000432.1 GCA_023135215.1 Candidatus Heimdallarchaeota archaeon | reverse complement strand
GAGCTATTTTTTCATCAAGAATTTCTCTCTTGATAGATATCATCAAATGACTACCAATCTCTTGAGCAGAATTACCAATATATTCAATTCTCCTAGGACTTACTAATCCTCCAACAGCTGCCCATCTGCCTTTCTTCTCTTCTAGAATCTCTTGAAGAACTCCCATACGTTCTAGATGCATTTGGGCTCGTTGAGAAACTGCATCACCACAAATCTTCCTTCTAGGGAACTTTTCTTTTTCCAGTAAAACAACTTTCTTGCCTTGCTTAGCTAAATAATATGCTGTTGAAGAACCTCCCGGACCAGCTCCTACTATACAAATATCATAGGTTTTTGATTTCTCTTTTTTTTGTATATCAGTAGCCATTGAGTTATATTCTATTTCAAGGAAGAATATAAGTTTTAACTATTGTTTAAGAATTTTTGAAAAAGCCAAAGAGATTAAAGGGTCAGTGAGTTTTTTAACGCGACTACTATGGAAGCACACTCTCTATCGATTGATGAAATCTATGAAAAACTTGACACAAATTTTCGAGGAATTAGTTCTGCAGAAGCAGAGAAAAGATTAGGATTCTATGGTAAAAATGAAATCCCTTCTAAAGGAGCAATGTCACCATGGAAAATTTTGTTAAACCAATTCAAAGATTTACTTGTACTTATTCTAATAGCTGCTGGTATCATTACAGCTATTATAGGAATAATTGAACAAGATAAAGGATCAATAGTTGAGATAGTAGCAATTTTTGTTGTAGTTATTCTTAATGCTCTTTTGGGATTTTACCAGGAATATTCTGCTGAAAAGGCTATTACAGCTTTGAGAAGTCTAGCTGTTAGCGAAGTCATAGCTGTAAGAGATAATCACAAAAAGATGATTAAAGCAGAATTTCTTGTTCCTGGAGATATAGTTGTAATTGAATCAGGGGATACAGTAGCTGCAGATCTTAGAATAATTGAAGGATATGAAGTAAGAACACTGGAAAGTATACTCACAGGGGAATCTGTTCCTGTAAGAAAGGATAACGAAGTTTTAGCTGATTCCTCTGCTTTAGCTGATAGAATAAATATGTTGTACAAAGGAACAACTGTCGTTAATGGTTCAGGTTTAGCTATTGTTGTAGCTACAGGTTTGGAAACAGAACTAGGGAAGATAGCTTCCTCTTTGATGGAGATAACATC
>JAGLTP010000431.1 GCA_023135215.1 Candidatus Heimdallarchaeota archaeon | reverse complement strand
ACAACTAAAGATTTGTTAACTTATTATATTGATAATAACATAACTTGGGAGATAGGAAGAATAAATGAAGGAAATTATACTAAAATAGGTTTATCTGTTATTCCTACGTTTTATCTTCTTAACCAAACCGGATTTGAAATAGAACTTTGGAAGGGAGAGATGGATTTATCACAATTATTGAGTTTTATCGATTTTGAGACAAGTATAATAAAACAAAATAAGAAGAATACCTTCTGATATTCTCACTAGTCAAGTGTTATCATCTCACTTTTTGAGATGTCACTGTCATATTCATAGAAAAGTTTATATTTGTTTGAGAATAACTATAATTGAAAACAGATGACGGACGAAGAATTTAGGGATGTAATAAATTACCAAGAAGAGGGAGTAGTAGTAATCAAGGATCCCAAGCGTACCAAAATGATCAAAGATGACAATTATTATTCCGTTCTTTGGGCGTTGAGAGGGGGACCTCTTACAGTAAAAGAAATTTCTAAGAGGTACAAACAGTTTGTTATTCTTAAAGTAGAAAAGATGGGTTTGTTAGGAGAAGAGCGAGATAAAAAGATCACCGAGATGTGTCGTTCTGAAAAGACCATCTATCGCTATCTCAAAGATCTCCTGGAAGCAGGACTAGTAGCAAAAGCTGGACAAAGAGTTGTATTAGGAAAAACCATAACTGAAAATCTCTTCAGTCGGACTGCTAGAATCTACTTGCTAGAAGACACTAAAGAAGGGTGGTGGAAGAGTGATGAAAGCAGGAATGTTCTAGATCGAGCTTCTAGAATACTAAGCTTAGTGAAACACATTCCTCCTCCTTCTTTAGATTGTCTTGCTGAGATCATGGATGAATTACATAGCATGAATAATGCAGTAATAGTGAAATGGATGGATGAACACTATGAGGAGGTTTCACAAATTTTCCTCGAAGGTTCTTTCAATGATAATGATAAGGTTTTAGCTGTACTCAAAACCATTAGTTTTCTTTTGAACTCCGAAGAATATTTAAAGAAAGCTCTAGAGTGTTTACAAATAACCCAATGATGTGAATTACTCACTTCTTTTCTAATTTTCAATTCTAAATAAGTAAAGATAGGATAATTTTTTTAAAAGAAAATTTAGTTAAAGGATTCTTCAGGGAATTATTTTTATCTTTCTCACATGTTGAGAATATAAGTTTAGAAAGACAGATAACTTTATAAATTTATGTCAAAATTATTTTCCAGAGTGTTTTATATGGGGAATCCGGAATTTCAAGATATTGTGACTTTTGAACAGAAAGGTGTAGAAGTAGTCAAAGACAAAAAACTTATTGACATTTTTTATGATGAAGGTTATGCTCCTGTGCTTTGGGCATTAAGAGATCAACCTTTAACTGTTAAAGAGATTTTAGAAAAATATAACCAATATGTTGCACTTAATGTTGCAAAAATGGAATTATCTGCAAAGGATAAAAAAGAAAAAACTGTAGCTACACAGCGTTCTGAAAAAACCATCTATAGGTACTTGAAAGATCTTGAAAATCTGGGGTTAATAGCAAAAGCAGGCCAAAGAGTTGTTATAGGTAAAACAGCAACAGAGAATCTTTTCTGCCGAACTGCTAGAATATTTTTGCTTGAAGATGTAAAAGTAGGTTGGTGGGAATGTGAGGAGAGTCAAGGTATTCTAGAGAGAGTGGCAAGAATAATAGGAATCGATAATGAAGGAAAACCACCCGAAGTAGAATGCTTAGCCAAACTCATGAATAAAGTTGAAAAACTTGAATCCGGAGATATTTTTAGATTACTTGATGAACATTACGAAGAAGTTTCAAAAGTCATTCTTGAGGGTACTTTTAAAGAAAATAATATGTTACTCAAAGCTTTACGAACAATTGCATTTTTGAAAAATGCGGACAAATACGTTGATGAGCTAAAAGACTGTATAGGATAAAATATATTATACTGCTATTATTTTATTTTTAACATCTCTAGAACAATTATAAGTGTCTGTTCTCTTAAATTACTGATGGAAAGAAAGTGGTTTAATATCTCAATACTGATTATGTTATTTATTGCTACTGTTACTCTTGCAGTTCCCATACTCTCAAAGTTCGAAGTACAAACTCAAATTTTATCAACAAAGAGATTCGATTACTCGAATAAACACGATAGAATATCTGACCTTAATGATACATTTTTCTGGTATACAAGAATCACAAACATTTCATATCCCCCTGTTATTAGAGAAGGGTTTTATTCATATAAAGATTGGAATTATTTCAAATTTAATCTAACTTATCAAATAATCAATCCAAATAACTTTACGATAGAGATATATTGTGCATGTGCAAGTTTACTTTATGAATATGGTGACGCTTCATTATTAGATGAAAATGTTCAAATCCATTTTAGTGGTCATGTTTGTTTGACTTCAGATTTCACAGCTTATCTAGAGAATAACAGTTGTAAAGAACGAACAAGAGAGATAAGTTTTCGTATTAATTCTACTGAAATTACAGAGCTACCAAGAGGTCATTATGAATTTTGGATGGGATCTCATAGCTGCTATCCTCAAAATGAATACAAAATTTCTTTCATTCCATTCAAATCTTATTTAGATGTAACAAGAAACTATATTACACTAAGTAATGAATGGAATTCTAATACAACTTTATATGAAAGAACGGATCAATCTTCAAATGAGATGAATACTAGATTTATCATTTTATTAGGAATTGTTATTGTTCCAATATATAGAAAACTAAAGAATAATATTCCGAAAAACCATTAATGTTCTCACTAAGTAAGATGAATATCTCAGTTTCAGATATATTTATCTCGCCAAATGTAAAGACTTTTAAATACTTTAAAACAATTATTAATTAAGAAATGAGTTAAAACGTGAAATTAATGGAATTTAGAGATATTATTACTTTTGAACAACAACCTGTTTTGATAATTGGGAATGAAGAAAAAATTG
>JAGLTP010000430.1 GCA_023135215.1 Candidatus Heimdallarchaeota archaeon | reverse complement strand
TGTAATCCAGGAGCTACCCATTCCGATAAATAATAATCCTTGCTTCTTTGTAGAAGTATGATTGGTCTTCGAAAACTTGTCAAGTGGTTTTCTTCATATAGATTAACTGATGCGAATTTCTTGATAGATTCAACATTCTTCGTCATTATTGCGAAAGGCTTGAATTTTCTTTTACCTTTAGCTTCGCGCAATCTTATCAATGCATCATCAATCATGGTTGAGCAAGCCAAATGGGTTCCCCCTATTCCCTTAACAGCTACGATTTTTCCTTTTTCAATCTCATTTGCAACAAACTTAGCAAGATTCCTCTGATTTGAGAAAGAAATTTCGTTCCCATTCGAATCGTAGAGCGTATAAGAAGGTCCACATTTAGTGCAACAAGTAGTTTGAGCATGAAATCTTCTATCCTTTGAGTTTGTATAATCCATATAACATTCATCACAAAATGGAAATTCTCGCATTACCGTATTGGGACGATCATAAGGTAGTTTTTCAATAACTGTATATCTTGGACCGCAGTCCACACATGAATTAAATGGATAATCAGCTCTTCTTGCATCATCAGAATCTAATTCCTTCAAACATTCATCACAAATCGATATATCTGGAGGTAAGTATGAGAAACCTAAACCTTTCTTTTCAGCTGAACTTTTAGCAATTTCAAATATGTCATATTGAGGTTGAATTATATCCCATTGAACGTTAAAAGATTCATATATGCACAATAATGGTTTTCTTTCTTCCAAAAGTTCAATGAATCTCAAAAGAATTTTTTTATCTGCTTGTGCAGTTATCTTTACTCCTGCATCCCCAAGATTCATAACATTTCCCTTAACACCTAGTTCAATAGCTAAGTTGTAGACAAATGGTCTATATCCTATTCCTTGTACAATTCCTGATACTAGTATTGCACAGGTTTGTTCACTCATTATATCTACCTTGATCTAGCATACTCTAGGGATAGGTTCTCCTAATGTTTTTCTTAATAATCTATGACCGCCAACTGTTGTTCTCATAACAACCTTACCATGATATTTGTCTATTACTTCTCCTATTATTTGTGCTTCTTGTCCTGAAGGATCATTGCGTATTTCCTTTAGTATGTCTTCAGCTTTTTCAGCATCAACTGCTATGATAGCTTTTCCTTCAGATGAGAGAGAATAAATGTCTAATCCCAGTAATTCACAAACACCATTAACTTCAGGATGAATAGGTATATTTTCTTCTTCTAGTAGCAACCCCACTCCAGATTTCTCTGCAAACTCATTAAGAGCACTCCCTAATCCCCCTCTAGTGGGATCTTTCATAGCATGAATTGCTCCTGTTTCTACTAATGGCAACAGCATTTTTGCGAGAGGTGTTACATCAGATTCAAGTTCAGTTTGCAAGTTTATACCTTCTCTTCTTGCTATTAGTGATGCACCGTGCATTCCAGCAGGACCTGTTAAAATTATTTTATTTCCAACCTTAATTCTATTATCTCCAATTATGTTGGGAGATTGTCTAATCCCTATTCCTGTTGTACTCATATACATACAATCTACTTGACCTTTAGGAAGAACTTTAGTATCCCCAGCTATTATTGCTACATTATTTTCTTCACAAACCTGAGCAAACGAAGAAAGAATTTTTTCCACTATTGAAAAAACAGTCCCTTCTTCTATCAATAAAGCACATGTTATCGCAATAGGTTTTGCACCCATCATTACAACATCATTAATTGTGCCTACTGCAGCTAACATTCCCAAGTCACCACCAGGAAAGAAAATAGGATCGATTGTATGTGAATCAGAGCTGATTATAAGAATTTGATCTCCGGATAAAGGTATTGTAGCACCATCATCTAATTCGTCAACTCCTATACCTCCCCCTATAGATTTAGTTTTGTAAATTCCAAGGAGAGATTTTAGAAATTTATCCATAAGTGAACCACCAGCTCCGTGATTAAGCTCAATTATTGTTTCAGGTTTCATCCCAAAAGCTATAGATTGTTAGTCTTTTTAAATTTGGAGATTTGTAGAGAAAAAAAGATTGTGGAGCCAAGACCGGGATTTGAACCCGGGAGTCTTACGACAATGGATTAGCAATCCATCCTCATACCGCTTGAGTATCTTGGCGTTGATTTCTTGTTTCTTGCACTAGAATTTAAATTTAAACATTTCGACTTATTTCAGTTTAAATGAGAAAATCATTTCTCTCCAATAGTAACATTCAAAAACAAAATCTATCCTATTCTTTTGCCTAGTAAGGTCAGACAACATCTGGGTGCGTTCCAGATGGTCGGGAAAGTTAAGTCCTTCAACGTGTGGCTCTGTACTAAGTTCCGCGAGGGCTTGGGAACGGCCGTTCGCTGCGATGCGTCGCGGCCATAGTGAAGGGGTAACACTCAGACTCATTCCGAACCTGAAAACTTTACTAGGTCTTTTACGTTAACCAGAAGTTTCAAACTGATTTTTCAATTGTTCTCCAAATGCCTTAGCTTGAGCTAGTTCTTCCTCTGTAGGATGGCCAACATTATCTTTTACTTCACCATGCTTAGTTATTCTAATTGCTCCTTTGCAGTAGAAACGCTCAGATAGAATGTTTATCTTGTTCTTTTTTGTCAAGATTCTTTCCATTGTTTCAAACATTACTTCCTTTATTTTCTTTGGGGTTCCTTTCCTTTCTGTCATTGGGTGAATATCATCTGGAGCACCACTTGTAAAGAATAGGGCAACTTTCCTGCCTTCGATACCTTTTCGTTTCAATTTTCTCAAGTATCTTGCACCAGCAAAACTGATTCGACCCATGATGACCCACGAGCCAACAATAATTAAATCATATTCTTTTAAATCTGGAATCTTCTTATTGTTTCTACATTCAGTTCCCAAACCTTCAGCAATTTTCATTGCTACTTGTTTAGTGTTACCACCACGAGAATTATACAATACCAAAGCTTTAACCATTGTAATCAGCCTATTCCTTTTTCTAGTTCTTACTTAAGTGACTATTACAGCTCCAAATGGAGCTAATGCAATTCCTGCTAATTTGAAATGTTGTACAGCGAAAGGTATTCCTATAATTGTTATGGCTAGCAACAGCGCAGCAGCTAGGTGACCTAATGCGATGTACCATCCACCAAAGATAATCCATATAAGATTAAGAAGTAGTTTACCTGCTCCAGCAGTTCCACGTCGGATGTCTCTTCCAAAAGGCCACAAAGTAAAGGCTGCTATTTTGAAACTCTGTATTCCAAAAGGTATACCTACAATTGTAATGCACATTATTAAACCAGCAACAAACCATTCTACAGCAGTCCAAAAACCACCAAGAATTACCCATATAATATTTCCTAGAAGACTTAAAAGACCCAAATTATAACACCTTATCTAATTATTTCTTATTTTATTTTGTAGAGGATAAATAAAGGAATCCCATAGTTCTTAAATATTCTCTAAGTCTATGAATTTCCCAAAAATCGCAAAAAGACGATTTGCATACTTAAAAGAGGTTAAACGAAACTTTTCTCTGGTATTCTTTTAACATAAAACTTAAAAATTAGCAACTTTCTTTCAGCTCGTTTGGAATCTTAAAGGGGTTTATTATGTTAAAGTCGGAGATAAAAGTGGAAAATAACAAATCTGCAAAACCTATTAGTCCCCCGTTTATTTTTCGAGACCCCGAGTCTCCAAAGAAGATTTTTGGAATGGCTTATTCATTACAGGAACTAGCCCAAATTCTTCCCTATATACCTTATTTCTCAATTGAATATCACATGTACCGTGTAGAAGCTGATAATACAGTTGCAAGTGATCTTGGATTGTGGATAAGGTATATTTTAGGTATGAACGAATTATCAGATACAATAGAGGAAACTGGAAGCACACATAATGGTTTAGAGTTAAAAGAAAAACTAATTGAAATAGTAAACTCTCATTTTCTGGAAATCTAAATATGTTAGTTTATATTTTCCTATATTTCAAAGAGGTTGGTTCGTAGATATCTCCTTTCTTAATTAAATCTTGAATAACTGATTCTACAATCGCTCTGTCTAATTTTGATTTTGTTATTATATAGTCAAGTTCTACTCCTTCCTCAGTTTCCATAATGATTGACCATACAGACTCCATTTGTGCCATGTCATGTGCCTTGATAATCTGCTCCTCTGTTGGAAGTTCATAGTTCTTTTTTGCATATCTTTTTATTTTCTTTGTTCGTAAGTATAATGATTTATTGAAATCATCTATTTTCAGAATTTCATCTGGGAGGAGATACATTTCATCATCACTATGTCTTGGTCTTCCCATTACTTCTACTTCTTCTCCTATTTCAAACCCTCTTAGGATTTCTGCTTGTTCTTCCCAAGCTTTTACTCTTATGGTATCTGATCCATCATCCAATGTGAAGTTAGCGTAAGTTTTTTTCTCTTTATCTCCCTCACTATAATATTTAGCAACTATTGTGCCATTGATTCTAATTTTGTAAACTTTCTCCCCATTTTTGGTGATTAAAACCCATCTATATTGTTCATCACCTTCTTTTTCTAATCTACCTTCAACAAAATCAACAATGTACAATTGGATTAGGGGTTGTGGAATGAATTCACTCATTTTTTTCACGGAAGAAGTGTATGTTATTTACTTATTGTTGTATCCAAAAATGTTTCTGTTATTATTATATAAACTATATATATTAATGAAAAAATAATATTTTAATGGATGCAAAATTGTCAATGAACAATGCCTTTTTTAAGTAAAGAGTTACGTTTTTCATAATGGGTGAATCCTTAACATTTCGATTCTATCTGAAGAACTTCGGTTGCACTCAAAATCAGGGAGAGGGCGAGAATATCCGTCAGATTCTTCTTCAATCAAGAGGAGAAGAAGTCGATGATAAGTATAAAGCTGATGTCATCATAATCAATACTTGCGCAGTTAAAACACCCACTGAAGATAAAGTGATACAATTTATTTATGATTCCAGCATGACTGATGCAGACATAATTGTTACAGGATGTTTACCTAAAATCAACCCGGATAGAATAAAAAAAGCATGCCCTGATGCGATTCTAACTCCCCCTAATATTGGGAAATCAATTCTAAAATATGTGCCTCTCCAGCTTACTAACGGAGAAGCCTATCAGATGGCAAAATTACCTGAAGAGCCCGTTTTCTTACTTGAGCTACCACTTACAACTATTGTTCCAATTTCTCAAGGCTGCCTGGGAAGTTGTACATACTGTACTGTAAAATATGCAAGAGGATGGTTAACAAGCTATCCAGTAAAATCCATTATTAATTATGTTAAGAAAGCTGTAAAGATGGGTGCGAAAGAATTTTACATTACTTCACAAGATACTGCAGTTTATGGTAGAGATAATTGTGCAACTTTACCTGAATTATTAGAAAAAATCCTTGAAATAGAAGGGGATTTTCAGATAAGAATTGGAATGATGAATCCTACTTATGCAAGTGAGATTATAGACGGAATATTAGAACTTATGAGAAGAGATGAAAGGCTTTATAGATTCCTTCATATTCCTGTTCAAAGTGGATCAGATAAGATTTTGGAATCTATGAAAAGAACTTATACCATAGAAGCTTTTAACCATTTGATGCGAAAAATAAGAAATGAACTTCCAGACATCACCTTATCCACTGATATTATTGTAGGTTTTCCTGGAGAAACCAATTTTGATTTTGATTTAACGGTTCAGTGTTTAGAAAAAAATCTATTTGATATAGTTAATGTATCAAAATACGGAGATAGACCCTTTGCAGCATCATCCAGTTTTCCAAACAAAATACCCTCTGATATTAAGAAGAAGCGCAGTAAGTATTTATCAGAAAAAGTACATGAAATTCAAAAACTTAGAAATGAAAAGTGGTCTGATTGGAAAGGTAGTGTAATTATTCTTAAAGAAACAACAACAGGAAATAAATTTGCAAGAAATATCTATTACAAACCATTGATTCTAACTGAGGGTAATCTAGGGGATAGAGTGAGTGTGCAAGTCATAGGCAATTCAAGAAGCACACTAAAAGGCAAAGTTATCAAATCAGTACCACAGATAATTGAATAATTTTTACATAGCAAGAACTTTTGCTTTATCAATAGAAAAAGCACTGATATGTTTGATAAAACCGCTTTAATCATCGATGCTGTTATGAAAGATAATCTTACAATATAGTTTTGGGAGGCAATATGATCCTTCAATGAAGGTCATCTCATTAAAGAGAGTAGGGGTTCTAAAATTGAAGCATGTATTTCATTTGTTATACAAACACAGGGTAGGGCTGTCATCACTAATTCAGAGAATGCAAATTCAGCTATACAAGGTAAAAGTGGCACTAGAATCACACCTTGATTTGCTTATTTTTTACCCTTTACTAAACTTTTCAATTAATTAAATACAAGAATGTTTTATTTCTCGCTGTTTTAGTGCCTATTATCGTGTATACCAATTTATTTTTAAATGATAAACTTATTATTTTTTTAGTAGTTAAAGCTTTAAAAATATCCCGACTTAAATCGTAAAACCAAGGAGTTCTGGTCCTAAAATTACAGACTATAATATAACATTATTTAGTGATAACTATGAATGATAAAACTAACAGTGAATCAACGTATGATGTTGAATCAATAAAAGTTCTGGAGGGAACTGAAGGTATTCGAAAAAGACCAGCTATGTACATTGGTACAACAGGCGAAGAAGGGTTGCACCACCTTGTTTGGGAAGTTATAGATAATTCAGTTGACGAATATATGGCTGGTGAATGTGAGAACGTTCAAATTGTTATACACAGAGACAAAGGTATTTCCATTTTGGATGATGGGAGAGGCATCCCCGTTGGAAAACATAAAAAGTTTGATTTAAACACCTTGGAAGTAATATTCACCAAATTACATTCAGGTGGAAAATTCGATAAGGCAGCTTACAAAGTTTCTGGAGGATTACATGGAGTTGGATTATCTTGTGTAAATGCTCTTTCAGATAAACTAGTCGTAAAAATCTATGACAAAGATAAAGAGTATATACAAGAATATGGAAAAGGAAAACCAACAACAGAAGTTGTTGAACGACCATTTCATGGAACTCCCGAAACAGGAACTTATATTTACTTTGAACCAGATCCAGAGATATTTCAATCTACAGTTTTCACTTATGATGTTATTTCTCGCAGAATCAAAGAAATGGCATATTTAAATAAAAACCTTCGATTTTCAATTACTGATGAGAGATGGGAACCTGCTAAAAGACAAGAATTTCTTTTTGAAGGAGGAATAAAGCAATTTGTTTTAGATCTAACCAGAGGAAAGAGAAGCATTTTTGATAAACCAGAAGAGGTTTTTCATTTTGAAAAAACAGTTGAGGGCGTTATTTGTGAGATTAGTATTCTATATACTGAGGGATATAATGAAGTTATTATGGGGTTTGTTAATGGGATTTACACTTCTGAAGGAGGAACCCATATCACTGGTTTCAAATCAGGATTAACCAGAGCCTTAAACGATTATGGAAGAAGTAAGAACATACTTTCCGCAAAGGATGATAATTTACGAGGTGAGGATGTCAGAGAAGGATTAATCTCTATAATAAGTATTAAACACCCAGAACCTCAATTTGAAGGACAAACAAAAACTAAACTTGGTAATAGTGATGTTGAGGGTATTGTTCAGAGGATTCTTACAGACAGGTTCAAAGAGTATCTTACTATAAACACGAAAACAGCAAGAAATATTCTAGATAAGGCTGTTGATGCAAAACAAGCAAGAGTAGCTGCAAGAAAAGCTAGAGAATTAGTTCGTATGAAAGATAAAAGAATGGGTTTACCAGGAAGATTAGTAGAAAGCAGAGAAACTGATCCAGAAAAAAGAGAACTGTTCTTAGTAGAAGGACCATCAGCAGGAGGAACAGCAGTTAAGGCAAGAGACACTCAATTTCAAGAAATATTGTTCCTGAAAGGTAAGGTATTGAATGTTTTCAAATCAAGACTCGTTAAAGCTATAAGCAATAAGGAAATTCAAAGTATAATTATGGCAATAGGAACAGGGATTGGAGATGATTTTGAGATTGAAAAATGTAGATATGGTAAAATTGTGATACTTACAGATGCTGATGTTGATGGAGCACATATAATGACTTTACTCCTAACATTATTTTATAAATACATGAAGGATCTAATTGGAATAGGTAAAATATATGTGGCAAAACCCCCACTATTCAGAATTTATCTGTCGAGAGGTAAATCAAAGCTTTTGAAACATGAGAATCATGAGTATTGTTATACAGAGGACGAGAGAGAAGCAATAATTTCCAAACTGGTTGCAAAGGGGATAGATCCATCTAACATCAAAGTACAGAGATATAAGGGATTAGGGGAGATGAATGCAGAACAGTTGGAAGTAACTGCAATTAGACCAGACAGTAGATATCTAATTCAATTGAAGATAGATGATGCAGCATTAGCTGATCAAAGATTCGAACAACTTATGGGTAGTGATGTGACATTCCGTAAGAAATTCATAATGGAGGAGGTTTTTAGCATTGATGCCGCTGAATATAAAAAAGAATATGGTGTTGACTACGTTGAGGAAGTGGAGGATGTAGAAATTACAGAGGAAGAATTGATCGATATCGAGATTTCAGGTGAAGAAACACCTGATGAATTGGAACTTTAGTAATAATTTGGAGTTGATAGAAATTACAAGCAATGAATCGAAGGAAATAATCCATCGCGAATCCCTTGCGAAAACATTGGAAGAAGCTTATGCTGACTATGCACATTATGTTATAAGTGAAAGAGCTATACCAGATGCACGAGACGGACTCAAACCAGTTCATAGAAGAATCCTTTGGGCGATGCATCAAATGAGATTAACTTATGGAACCCCGCATAAAAAATGTGCGAGAATTGTTGGAGAGGTTACAGGAAAATATCATCCGCATGCAGGTGGTGTTTATGAAACTCTTGTGAGATTAGCTCAACCTTTTTCGCTTCGATATCCTGTTGTGGATGGTCAAGGTAATTTTGGTTCTATTGATGGATATCCCCCTGCAGCAATGCGTTATACAGAAGCAAGATTAGCAAAAATTTCTGCTGAATTATTACAAGATGTTATACCTGAAATAGTCAAATTCCAAGAAAATTTTGATGGGGAAGAAATTGAACCAACAGTTTTACCAATTAAGATTCCTTTGCTCTTTGTAAACGGCACATCAGGTATTGCAGTTGGTTTAAGTTCAAACATTCCCCCACATAATCTTTCCGAAATGATAGATGCAACAGTTAAATTGATTGATGATTCAGATACTCCTGTTGAAGAATTAGCTAAGATTGTTAAAGGTCCTGATTTTCCAACAGGTGGGGTGATTGTCAATGGTAGAACAATGTGTAAATATGCTAGTACTGGAAAAGGACCAATAATTCTAAGAGCTAAAATTGATGTCAAGGAAGCTACAGAAACTAAAGAAGAAGCAACTATCATAGTCCAAGAACTACCATATTTAACTAATAAAAGCACATTAATGGAAGAACTGCACAGTTTAATTTCATCCAAGAAAGTAAGAGGAATTACTGATGCTAGAGACCTATCAAAGGATAAGATTCGAATTGAAATAGATGTTCATCAAGATTATTCTCATGAAAAAGGTGTTAAAGTTATCATTGGTCAATTATTTAAAAACACTCAATTGGAAAAACCATTTTATGCTAAGAACATGGCTTTTGCAAGAGGAAGACCACTTTTATTAAATCTAAAACGATCTATAACGATATTTTTGGAACACAGAGAATATGTGGTAAGAAAAACAATTCAACACAATCTTAACAAGGCATTAATGCGTCTAAATATTTTAGAAGGATTATACATTGCACTTCAGAACATTGATGCTGTTATTGCACTCATAAGAAAATCAGACGATCGTGCTGATGCTCAAGAAAAATTAATGAAAAAATTCAAACTAAATGAGGCACAAGCTAAAGCAATATTGGCAATGCAGCTTGCCCGACTCGCAAAAATGGAAGTTGAAGCAGTTGTTTCTGAAAAGAACGAGATAGAGAAGAAAATCGTAAAGTATAGAGATCTCTTGGTTCATAAGAAGAAGAGAATGAAAATTATTAAGAAAGAACTTCTAGAAATCAAAGAAAAGTATGGAGATGAAAGAAGAACAAAAATCCAGTTTAAATCTGATATTCCTCTAGATGCTGATATTTACGAGATGCTTCATGATAGACATCTTCTGATAACAACAACAAAACAAGGCTATGTTAGATCTATTGAGATTAAGAATTTCAGAACTCAAAGGAGAGGAGGGAAAGGGATGACTGCTGTCACTTTTCGAGAAAATGATTCATTATATGACATGCTTGTTACATTAAATAAAAGTACGCTACTTTTGATTACAGAAAATGGAAAAGTTCATTCAACTCCCGCATTTGAGTTACCAGAGGCTAAAAGAAGAAATGCAAGAGGTAGTCCCTGGAAAACAATTTTACCCGTCGATTCCTCTGTTGTAAAAATAGTTCCTGTTGAACGAGATTCATTTGACAAAGGTCTTTTCCTCTTTTTCGTCACAGCAAATGGAATTGTAAAGAAGACTAGTTTATCTGCTTTTTCGAATGTTCGAAAGACAGGAATCATTGCTATAAAAATAGATGAGGGGGACAAAGTGGTTGACTCATTTGTTACTACAGGTGAAGATCACATCTACCTAGCAACAAAGTTAGGGTTGACTGCTCATTTCTTTGAAAAGGAAGTTCGTCCAATGGGTAGAGCTACTCGTGGAGTTAAAGGAATGAGATTCAAGAAACCAAATGATGAAGTAATTGGTGGTGTTCCAATTCCTGACGCTTTGCTTAATGATTGTTCAATTCTAACTGTTACAGAAATGGGATATGGAAAAAGAACAGCTTGTACAGAATATCGTTTTACCCATCGAGGTGCTAGGGGGGTTATTGATATCAAAACAGGAGAAAGAAATGGTAATGTCGCTTCAATGTTGGTAGTACCTAAGAAACCAACAAGAGAGAACAGTATATCCTTAATCAATAACAAAGGAATAAGCATTAGAACAAGAATTGAATCAATTAGAGAAATAGGTAGAAACACCATGGGAGTTAAAATAATGAATCTAAAAGAGGATGAAAATATAGTATATGTTAGTTTAATTGATTTAAGTGAAGAAGATTAAAATAATTTAGGGTTAGGTATAACCCTCTCTTTTGTTTAACTCGCCAGAAGTTATTTGTTTAAACAATTTATCAAAAGGTTTCTTTCCTACTGCACCAACAACATTTCCCAGATATTTACCATCTTGAAACACTAGGAAATTTGGAATGGAAGAAACTTGGTATTTCATTGCAATATTAGGATATTGATCTATGTTTAATTTTCCAATTAATAC
>JAGLTP010000043.1 GCA_023135215.1 Candidatus Heimdallarchaeota archaeon | reverse complement strand
TCTGAGCCTGTTAAAGTGAGATCTATTCCTTCGATGTTTTTCTTTATGACAATTTCGAGGGATATTTATTCCTCCAGCAAAACATTAATCTTTGATGCTAATCCTCTACCTACTGCTACTCTAGTTCCCTTTATTTCTACAATAACAGGTCCTACATCATTTTTTGTAATTCGGATTTTTTCTCCTTCATGAATTCCTAAATCAGCTAAAAATCTCTGAGCTTTATATCCAGCTGAAATTTGTTTAACTAAGACAATCTTATTCTCATCAATATCGATTAATCGTAAAAGCTGCTTCATAAAGCTCAATTCATTCTCAAACCCATCCTATTTAAAATTTTTTGATATATCCAAATTTTATTTTTGGATTTTAAGAGCGTCTATCCAAATTTTACTCGTAAAGTATTTGTTTTGTAACAAGTTAATTAAATAAGTTACAATATAATCTAACAAAAGTATCTATGAGTATTTAACGGACATTATTAATTGGAAGATTTAGTTTTTTTTGTCTTATTTTCTGCTACTGGTATTTTGAGAATCATTCGAGTACCAACGACATTTCCCATCCTCTTCACATCTTCTATTCTCATTCTTATTTGGTATCTTTGCATTAAAGATTGAATGACTGCAATATCTAATTTTCTTCTATCGAATTCCTTTGCTTGAAGAATTTCTAGTTTTTCTTCTTCTGAAAGAACTACATCCTCAAAATGCAATTTGATTCTTGTTGTTTCATAAACCGGTGGATCAACAGTTATTTCAACACTTATCACGTCCTCAGCATATTCAAGCATTCTGACAATGAGGTTCACAAAAACTCGCGAGAGGAATTCATCTCCAAGCACGACTAAATCTGCTACTCTGACTAATTCAATTTTTATGATACTAGAGAAGAAGTTCTTAAGATAGCGAACTGCGTGATTGATTACATCACTCATAGTTTGATTACTAAGAGGTTTATCCTCTTCGATTAATAGACTAATGTTTGCATTCTGAATAAGATAGATTGCTTTTACTGTAATGTCTCGCATCTTTTCAAGCATCTGTTGACCAGTAATCATTTCCATTTTCCCTATCTTGTAAAGTCTTTGGAAGAAATCTATATAACCAATCTCTGCGTGTAATTTATTTAACAAATCATGTTGGAAAAGTTCAAAGAAGAACTGTCTCTGAAGAGCAGAATCAATCATTGCTTGGATATCTCTACAGATTAATACGATATAGCTAAATTCAGCAGACTGAATAAAAGTCGAAGATAAATGAAAGATAATTTCCTCTTTTTCTTTAACGATAAAAGTAAAGCGCTTCATTTCTGTGCCACTCTTAGTTGTATCAACCAAGAAACTCTTTACTTGTTGCTTTTCTTTTATGAATTTGGAAATATTCTTTTGTTTAATTTCAGGTAAAGTTATTCCAATGTATCTACAAGCTTGGATATTTGCATCAAGTATTTTCCCGTCTGGTTCAACAATCATTATCATATCCAAACTGTTCTGGAATATTGTGTCAAAGGTTTCTTGAAACAGATTGATATCATCTTTGGAATTCATGATGCAACTCACTCAGTGTAAGTATTGTTTCAGTAATTAAGAAAAATAAAAGCATTTCGAAGCTACATAATTGTCATTAGTACCAAACATCTTTCAATTTCAGAGCTAAAGCAAGAAATCCTGTGAAGAAATGCAGTATTGGAGTTATTATCAATAATGTGACCACATAAAACCAAAGATTGGTTTCACCCCAAATGAAAGGTAAAGCGAATAGTAATCCAGTTACCATCCAAGATCCTTGATCATAAAGCGGAAGTGCTCCTCCTGGTTTAACATTTATCCGCCTTTTCGTAAAAGAACCCAAAAGATCTGAAAAGTGATCTCCTAAGCTCATAAAGATACCTGTGTACCATGGATAAACAATGAAAATATCTCTCTTAACATGAGCCATATACCATACAACTACACCAGTAATTGTACCGAATATTATTCCAAAGATAATTCCTCTCCAGGTTTTATGATCTCCAAATATCCTTTTTCCATCTTTCATGGTTTTATTGAAATCTACAGGTGTTCCTAAGAAGGGTATTATTTTGCTAATATTTGCAAAAGAATTACATGCGTAAACAGGAGCACCGAAGACAAGAGCATAAAAAACCATTAGAAAGAATGTACCCGCGTTCATTGGGAAAGAAAATGCATCCATAGATATTGGATTTTTACTACCACATTAAAAGATTTTGTAAGAAAGATGCACCAACTTACTTATAAGCTAGTGTAATTTGAGAAAGATTAATATTAGATTTAAAACCTTCTATTTTTGTAGTGTGAAGTTGGGGTTCTACATTGTCATCAAATCCAAGAAGACGGAAAATAGATTATGAATGTAACAAGTGTAAAAAAACACGTATTTTATACATTTTACCTTCTTTACATCAAAGTGTTGATGAAAAAGGATATATTGAATATGTTGACGTCCATGCGTGTGAGGATGACAAACTTACAGCTAACATTCTGTATGTAGATCGTTCAATGGTTGTACGCTCTCAAGTTCCAGTTAAAGTAGGAGATGACATTTCAACAGAAGATATTACTACAATGCATATTCCCGTTCCAAAGAAAGTTGATTTCAAGGATACAATAATTAATCCAATCAAGGAATTTAGACATAAAAATCTAAAAGCGATAAGAATTGTTGATAGATTACGACAAACTAATTTTCAGCTCAAAAAGAAAGGGGATGGGAAGAAAGTTAATGTCTCTTCTGAATTAGAATTCATAGATATAGAAGCTAAACTAGGTAGGAATGTTGACCCCGAGATTGCAGAGGATTGGTTCAAACAGGTAGCATCGATTTTGGAAGCTATTGTTCTTCTAGACGAAGAAATGTTATCCTACATTGTTGCTTATTTAGATTTTAAGCTTGATTCTATTCCTACTGGTGAAAGTATAATTGAAATTGATCTAATTTTACACGCAAAGAGCTCATTTCCAATCGCTTCTTTGAAATCTTATGCGACTTTTAGGAGACAGTGGACCAAAATAAAAAGCGATTACGAGGGAAAAGAATTCCCTATGTATGAGAAGCTAATAACCTATTGTATAGGCAATCAGTATAAAACTCTATTAGATATTTACTTCAAAGCTATGAATTCAATCTCATTCAATGGTTTCATTGACCATATGGAAGATCTTGCAATGTTAGGATTACTTAATATCCAAAAAACACAATTCTTTACAGTTAAAGAAGAATAGTTGTTTTTCTGTAAAGAAAGTAGAGGTTTGGGAGAAGTTATATGTTTTAATCGATTATTAAATTTGGTTCCAGAGTTTTATACAAATTGTAAGGAAGCCCAAGGAACAGGTCCTTATTTGATAAACCACCCCATCCTATACTACCTGAATCTGCAAAGGTTATGTTAGCTTTTTGGGTAGCATAAGGTATCACAGCTGCTCCATAACAGAGACAA
>JAGLTP010000429.1 GCA_023135215.1 Candidatus Heimdallarchaeota archaeon | reverse complement strand
ACCAGAAGAAGGAATTGATGTTGTTGTTTTAACAAGCGGAACAAAACAACAAACAAAGCAGAATTTTCAAAATAAAACTGGACACTCTAATATTTATTATAGCAAAGAAACAAAGCTGAGAAAGCTGGGATATAAAACAAAAATCTTACCTGTTTTAGAACTACTTCGATTGGACCACCTAGTCTTCTTTCCAGATATTTATTTCAGGTGGATAAAATCAGCTGTAAAGGTTGGTCAAGAAGTGATAAAGAAAGAAAAACCAGATGCTATTTATGTTACAGGACCTCCTTTTTCTTCTTTTATAGCAGCTTATAAACTTTCAATTAATCACAAAATTCCTCTTATAGTAGAATATAGGGATCCATGGTCAGGAAATCCCTATGCTGTGCATCCTTTCAAAACTATAGACAAAAAGATAAGAAAATGGGAAAGGAAGATTATAGATCATTCCCAGCTTTTAGTAACGGTAGGACACGAATATGCAGAGTTCATAGCAAGTAAGCTGGAAATTGATAAAGATCTGTTTGAAATCATTCACAATGGTTTTTTCCCAGAAACTCCATATAAACAGATACTAGATAAGAAAGAAGATGTCTTTACAATTTCATTCTTCGGAAGTTTTTACACTTTACAGAAACCAATATTTGAGAAGTTTATTGAAGGCTTTAAGTTAATGATAGATGAGAAAAAACTCAAGCCTACAGAAATCAAGTTGCAATATGCAGGGGGAGTATCACGTTCAGTAATTAACAGGATAATATCTAAGGGGAAAATTGCTTCCTATTTTGAAGATTTAGGATTTTTAACCAAAGAAAGTTTGAATGAGGAAATACAAAAATCACATCTAGTATTTCTTACAATTCCCCAAGGTACAGAATATATGTTGCAAACTAAAATCTATGATTACTTAGGGGGGAACTCACATATTCTTCTAGTTGGGGAAACTAGTGCAATGAGTAAGTTATGTGTGGAATGCGAACAAAAATTCATAGAAATTAAGCTGGAGGGAAGTGAAGTAATAACAACATTATCTAATCTTTATGAAAAGTGGAAAGAAAATAGGTTAGAGTATGGATGTAATAGTGAGAAGCTAGAAAATTACAACCGAAAGATATTAGCTCAAAAACTAGCAAAGATTATAAAAAATACTAAATGAATGAAGTATAACTGTGAGTAAGATGAGAGTTGCAATAGTTGGTGATTATGCCAGTCAGAATTTCCTGATTGGAAAAGAACTCGAAGAATGTAAATTCGATATAACATATTTTCTCCAAAATAATATCTACTCAAGAATGCCTTCTGATTACTATAAATTAGGGAGTGTTCAAGGACCTCTAATAGGAAACTACATCCTAACTGGATTTTGGATGTTTTCTGGAAAATTCTTCAAGAAGTTTGAAGTTCAGCAGATAAATGGTACTTATCCAAATTGTGTAAGATCAAGATTCACTTCATATCATTATCATGGTTCTGAAGTTAGATTAGGAGTTGTAAAACCTAAAATTCCCTCTTTTGTTTCTTTGAGAGAACTTCTGAAATACAGTGATAAGTCTAAATTCCTCCCTAGGTGTGCTGATTCCAGTTTTTTTGCTCCAGATGTTGAAATAAAAGAAAAGAAGGAGAAATTTAAAGATGAGAAAGGTTTGGACTTCGTTATTGGGCACTTTGCACCTTCTCCTGAAGCTAAAGGGTCGCATTTGGTAAAGGAAGTGATTGAAGCAATTAATCAAGAAAACGAGTATAAAATTCATTTTATCAATCAAGTTTATCCAAGAGAAAAAATGCCTGAGATGATGAATTTCTGTGATCTAGTCATAGATCATGTGAATCCAAATATGGGTTCTACTTACAATGTTATCTCAATTGAGTCTTTATTATGTGAAGTTCCAGCAGCCTCCTATTACAATGAGAATATTGACTTCGAAGAGATGAGAACACAGGTTAGTTATTTAGATCCTGAGAGAAGTGAATTGAGTAATAATCTTCTTGAAATACTCAAGAACAAGAAAAAAGTTAATAGAGAAACTGTACTTAAGTATCATTCCCCCCGAGTGGTTACTGACAAAATGCTTTCTATGTGGATAGAATGGGGCTTTACAGATTAAAGGGTGAATTAGTTGAATGAATTTGTTCGCAAGGTAATTCGAAAGACCAAGGACGGAACCATTATCGATGCTGCAAAAATTAAAATCCATAGTAAACTTTACTTCAATATTGATCATGATTACAAAAAAACAATTTTTCTTGCAAGTGCAGGTAGAAGCGGGTCAACTTGGGTTTCAAACATAATCAACTATCAGAATCGATATCGTTACATGTTTGAACCTTTCCACTCTAATTACGTAGACATTTGTAAAGAGTTCATCTTCAGACAATACTTAAGATCCGATAATTCTGAAGTAAAATATCTAGAACCAGCAAGGCAAATTATCTCAGGTAGGATAAGAGATGATTGGATAGATAGGTTCAATAAAAAACTCATTTGCAAAGATAGACTAATAAAAGATATCAGGGCAAATCTGCTTTTAAAATGGTTGAAGACTCAGTTCCCTGAAATGAAAATAGTCTTTCTACTTCGTCATCCTTTGGCTGTAGTTAATTCAAGGATAAAGCTTGGTTGGGGATCAAATACAAAACTCTTCTTAAGTCAAGATGACTTAATTGCTGATTATCTAGAACCTTATGTTAAAGAAATTAATGGAGCAAAATCAGGATTTGAAAAACAAATCTTCTCATGGTGTATTGAAAATCACGTTCCTTTGAAACAGTTGAGTAAGAAGGATGTTCATGTTGTTTTCTATGAGGATTTCATTTTAAAAGCAGAAGAGACAATAAAAACACTTTTTGAATATCTTGGAATTGATTTTAAGAATAAAATTATGAAAAAACTCCATATTCCTTCTCCACAAGTAAGGGAAGAAAGTGCAATCTTAACCGGAGAAAATCTAATTGATAAATGGAAAAAAAATTATGAAAAAGAGCAAATAAAGAAAGCGATAGCGATATTATCCTTGTTTGACTTGGACAATATATACTCTGAAGATTCGATACCAATATCCAAAAATGTCTTTAAATTACTGAAATAAATATCAAATGTTGAGGAACTTGAGATGACGAATAAGAACACTATGATTCAGAAGTACCTGGAGTTGAGAAAAGATGTAGAAAAAGTCTATGTGGTTCCAGAGATTCCGACAAAGGATGCTGAGATTGATTATCTATATCTTTTGTACAATCCCATCATTCGTGATTTCGAAAAACATAACATTTCTGTAGTGAATTTATCAATTTCGGAATATCCAAAGATTGTTTTCTCAAGAATTAAGGGAGAGAAGAGTATCTATCACCATCATTGGTATCATTTGAATAAACTCCAAAATTTCTTCTATTTTGTTTGGAGAACATACTGGATTCTCCTCTATAGATTAGTAGGAGGGACTGTCTTATGGACAGTTCACAATATAGCTCCACATCATGGAAAGTTTAAATTATTCAACAGCTTATCAAGAAAATTCCTTGCGTTAATTGCTTCAAAACTCCATGTTCATTGTAATGAAGCTATCGAAATAATGTCTAAAAAACTATGGGTAAGAAAGAAGAAATTTTTCATAGTTGAAATTCCTCAATATCCCGCGAAATTGATGCCTAGAAAAGAAGCAATAAAGGAACTTAATGAGAAATATGTTAACAACAGTCTTAAGGAAGATGATTTAATTTTCCTTTCATTTGGTTTGATAGGTAAATACAAGAGAATAAAGGAAACTGCAGAGATCTTTTCTCAGCTTGAAAAAAATAAAAAACTAATAATTGCTGGGAAAGTGAGAAATGTAGAAAAAGAATATCTGGATGAAATTAAACAATTAATAAAGAATCATTCGAATATTTTATTGATTGATAAAGCAATACCAAATGATGCTGTTCCTATTTTCTTTAACTCAGCAGACTATTTGATTTTGAATTATGACAAACTTCTAACCTCAGCAGTTTTACATTTAGGTTTAAGTTATAATAAAAAAATCATAGTAGTAGATAAGGGCTGCATAAAGGACGAACAAGATGAAAAAATAATAAGATTTAAAGAAGAGTCACAACTGAAAGAAATCATAAGTTCTCTTTAGTTGATGAAATTAAGAATCGAGTACTTGGTGAAAAGTGTGGAAGAAACAAAAAAATATTCTCTACTTAAACAAGGAGCTGGAACAAAATTCCTAATTACATTTGGGATCACTATTGTTCTGTCCAAAGGATTAAGTATTGCTTTCACAAAAATATTCACGAATATTCTCCCTCAGGAAGAGATGGGGCAGTATGCTATTTTTGTTACTGCTTCTATGACAATTTTAGCTTATGCGAGTATAGGTTTTCAGTCTGCTTTAAACCTTTATACAGTCAAGTATAAGGTTAAAGGACAGAAGAAGAATTTACAGGATTTGGTCTTTTCAGGTTTTATTTCATTTGTAGTTATTGAAGCAATAATTATAGGTGTTTTTCTTATCCTTTATTTTGCAAGTGGTTTCTATCCTTCCTTTTTAGATATAGAACCTTATGTCATAACACTTCTTGCAGTTGGTGTGATCGCTTTAGCACAGTTCTTTTCAACATTGTGTTATAATATTGCAGGATCTTTACAGAATTCAAGATATTATGCTATTCCTGTTATTATGCGAATTCTTCTACAGATTCCACTTGGAATTATCTTTGTTGTTGTTTTGGATCAAGGACTATTAGGACTGATTCTAGGTGTGAGTGCTGCTGAATTAATAGTCGCTATTTACAGTGGTTTTGTTTTGATAAAAGATTTGGGGATAGGAAAATTCTCGTTCAAAGAATTAAAATCAGTATTTGCTTTCTCCACACCAGTTTATGGAATGACAATTTTACTAAGAACCTTCAATCTATATTTATTGGTATATATAGATCAAGTGTATTCCCAGGAAGGTGAAGCGCTAATTGCTCTTTATATATTTGGAGCAGTACCGATAGCGAACATCTTGCTGATGGTTGGACAAATGTTCAGAACTGTTTATCGTCCCATTATATTCAAATATTATGAGAGTAAAAAACTTGAGAGTATGGAAAACCTGACGATTATGATTTCTAAACTGTATGGGATTATTATTATCGCGCTATGTATTTTGCTCTTTGCATTTTCACCACTCCTTATCACGTATATTTTTACTAACAGTACTTATTTAGCTGGTATCTATTTGATACCTCTCCTGTTTATCTCTAAAGGTTGCGAGCAACTAACGAACATAATCGCTTATGGACATACTATTAAATTGAAGAATTACTGGGTTCTAGTCGCAGGAATAATTAGCGTTGGTTCTGGTGCCTTAACAGCTTATTTCTTGATTCCTACTATGGGACTACTTGGGATAGGTGTGGTTTATGTTGTAATCAAGGGCTCGAATCTTATCGTTTTAACA
The DNA here is from genome assembly GCA_023135215.1 of Candidatus Heimdallarchaeota archaeon. Next base: position 4,453 of record JAGLTP010000429.1, on the reverse strand, counting down.
ATAGTATCTCAACGTTATTTCAAAATACATTATGATTATAAAGTTGTATTGAAGATTCTAGTATCAGCTATTGTCTCTATTGGAATAGGTATTATTTTCAACCTTTATGTCATAGAAGGTGGAATAAACATAACATTGATTGTACCCTTCTTAATCAGTGCTATTCTATATGTAGGTTTAATATTCTTGTTCAGATTAATCAAGAAAGAAGATTATAATTTTGTTAAGACACTAGTGAAATCGTATATCAGTACAAGAACAACATCTGTGTAACTTTTGAAAATTTCTTTCTGAAAACTCTAATAAGAAAGTATAAATAAAAATTCTAAGAACGAAAGGTGACTAAATTGTTTATTACAAGTGAATTAATCTACCTAGAATTACAGAAAACAGCTTGCACCCATATTGCGTCACTTCTAAGGAAACATGTTGGTGGAGAAAAAATAGGTAAACACAATTGGTTAACTGATTATAAGACTGAAAAAATGATAGTAAGATCAGTCAGGAATCCTTGGAATTGGTATGTTTCTCTTTGGGCTTTTTGTTGCGGTAAGAAAGGTGGGCTATATACTAGATTAACAAAACGTAGTTTATCAATAATTTTGAAGGATATTGTAAAACTAAGATTTAAAAATGCATGGAGTGAAATAACAAAGCCTACAAAATTATGGGAGAGTTATTATGTATCATCAGAAGAACCAATTCTCTTCAAAAAATGGTTTAAGCTTCTGTGTGATGAAAAGAGGATCATAGATCTTAGAGAAGGATATTCAGATAGTTCTCTAACAGAATTTGCAGGTTTTATGACATTTAGATATAGCAAATTACATATGAAAAATTTCTACAAAAAGAAAGTTTCACAACAAATAAGAAATCTTGATGAGCTCGTCGAATATGACAAAGTAAACAATCTTTTGGATGGAGTGATATACCTTGAAAACCTTGAAGAAGATTTCATCAAAGTTGTAGAAAAAGCTGGGCATTCCCTAGATACAAAAATAAAAGAAGAATTACTCAAGAAAATTGAAAGAAAAAAAAATGTCTCTAAACATCATGGAGCTTCATTCTATTATGATGATGAAACTAAAAGCCATATAAAAGAGCGAGAGAAATTTATAATCGACAAGTATGACTATTCTTTTCCAGAAGAATAATCCTAATCATCAAATGAATATTTTGCTAAATAATCATAATCAGCAAGTTGTTGTTTTACTGATTCCTTGTCATCGTCTGTCCATTCAGCTTTAAAGCGAGTCTTGCTAGGTTTTTTCATAACAATACTTGAGCATGATTCAAGATAATCCTCTGAATAATCTATTCCAAGGAATTTACATATTCTTTCCAATTCCGCTTTTGGATTTGAAATTAATTCTTCATGTTCTACATCAAGCATAGGAATTTCTGGATATCTCTCCTTAATTATTTTTACAGCTTCAGCTCTTCTGAAGTAACTCTTGATACTGGATTTCAACTCGACTTTGTGTTTCTTAGACATTGTAGTAATATTATCATATGGATTTCTAATAACATGTACAAAAACTAATTCTTTCTTTATCCTTTTGAGTAATTTCTCAATTAAAGTAGGATCATTGAGAATCATTAGTGAAGACACTCCCCCTTTCTTATCACCTATTAACTTAAGTTGATCAAAGTCTCCTTGCCATTGATTTGGAATCTCATATTTGTATTCCTCCCATTGTCGTCCAGCTTTAGTAAAATCTCTTGAATTTTTCAAAATTAAAGAGAAAATCTGATCCTTACTAAATCCAGCCTTTAAGTAAAGCAAAATATTTTGTTCGTGTGCAATGATTATATTTGGATGAGCATCAAGCATAGAACCAAATATGCTGTGACCACTTCTTGGATAACCTATAAACATAATATATTTCTCTATGCTTTTGAAATGTTTACGAACAAATAAACTCCTTATGAACGAAGCTATGAAATCTTTGAGTAATTGGAATTTAAGCCTCAAATTAGAGGTTTGTTCAATCATCATAATTATCAAATCTTGTTATAATTATCCTAAGTTTTTGCTAATTGCTCGATATTAAAATCTTATTATAGAAAAAAGACTATCAGTTAATGTTTTAAAGAATGAAACCAGAAATTAACTATAAATTAAGTGTGAAGAGAATACTGATGAGTGAGAAGATTCAGAAGAGGATTTTTCTAGTTGGTGCTGCTAGATCGGGAACTACTTTATTACAAAGTCTATTATCAGCTCATTCACAAATATATTCCTTCCCTGAAACACACTTCTTCTCTAAAACTATACCTATGAGACGTTCAAAACAACAATTATGGAGATTTAAAAAGAAGAATGTAAATCTTGTTAAACAGTTTATGGAAGAAACAAAAACTGCAGATTCGGAAACTCTACTAGCTACAATAAATCCAAGAACAGTAATTCTAAAAGATTGGATAGGTAGTCTCCTAAAAATACTTGATGAAATTACTCTACAGAAAGGATATTCAATTTGGCTTGAGAAAACACCATCCCATCTGAGATATGTTAATCTTCTGGAAAAGACTGATCCTGATATAAATTATATTCACATTATCAGACAAGGTGAAGATGTTATCGCTTCTCTTTATGAAGTAACTCGCAAACATTCAGATAAATGGGGAGGAGAACGTACTCTAGATAACTGTATAGGGAGATGGAAAAGAGATTTCATTATAAGCATTAAATATCTGGGAAAAACTAACCACTCTTTTGTTTTATATGAGGAGTTTGTTAAGAATCCTGAATCCATAATAAAGCATCTTTGTGAGAAACTTCAGTTACCATTTGAAGAAAGAATGTTAGAAGAATACAAAGATGAAGCTTCTAAAATTATATCAAAAGATGAAGAATGGAAAGAAAATGTGTCTAAGGAAATAGGAAAACGAAGCAAATTTAACATGATTTTTAGTAAAGAGGAACAGGAATATGTGAAATCAAAAATTGAGGATACAGATGTATCGATTTTTAGCTTGATTACCAATTAAAACCTCTTTTCAAGAGTTTCTCTATTTTCTTGTTACATGTCTCAAGAAGGAACAATTTAAAAACAACTTAAAAATTACAAGAGCATGAGTACACCTACCATACTAGCGATTATAGCAATAGTTGCATTTCTAGTCGGAATCGTTAGTGTTATAGCAGGTTTTGGAGGAGGTGTATTTCTAGTACCTTTCATATTTGTACTATTCGACTATGAATTTAATATTATTGTAGGCTCAACATTATTAGCTGTAATTGTGTTCTCAATTGTAGGAGTCTTAGGTGCATGGAGAAGAAAAGAAATCGATTATAAACTAGCAATTATTTTTGCTATTCCAGCTTCAATTGGAGCTTTAGTTGGTTCTTTAGTATCTGACAGAGTTCCAGAACTTGCGTTAATGATAATAGTCTGCGTTATTGCTGCTCTTCTAAGTTACAGGATGATTAAGCACGCATTGAAGGATGAATTTGCACTGAAGGTTTCAAAAGGAAAAACCTTATCAGAAAGAATCACTAATTTTAAACCAACTTTCATTATTCATCATAAAAATTATTCATTCAAAGTAAGTATCCCTACAATCATTATAAGTGGTTTAGTCATAGGATTACTGACTGGTCTGGTAGGAATGAGTGGAGGATGGTTGCAAACTCCATTGCTCATACTAGGTTTTGGATTACCTCCATTAATCGCATCAGGTACTTCATTACTAATCATTTTAATAAAAACAACTGTAGGGGGAGTTACTCATGTCATAGAAGGTCATATAGATTGGTTTTTGTTTTTATCGCTAGCAATCTCTCTTCCTCTTGGTGCTGGGATTGGAACTTGGTTAAAAGGAAAGATAAAGGGAAAACAAATCTCACTCTTAACTGGCATATTACTTCTAATCATTGCTTTATTCCTTGTGATTTACTATATTATTCCACTTTTTTAGAAAATAAACAAAAGCTAAAAATCTATAAACTCTCTCATTATTTATCAAATAATTAAATTCTTGTAATTAGTTTGCTTATTTCACCCATTTCTAAGTTTATAATTCAAAAAATATAAAAGAGTAGGTAGATTTAAATCAGATGAAAAAACTGCATGTTGATGCCAGCTCTAGTTGAAATTATACTAATTGGCTTAATTGCGGTAGTTATTTCAGTTTTAGGGAACATTGGTGGTTTTGGTGGAGGAGTAATATTAGTACCATCCTTAATACTAATTTTTGGAGTAGATGTAAAAATAGCTGTTGGTACAGTTCTCTTAGCACTATTTTTTCCTGCATTAATTGGAACTATAGGAGCCGCTAGAAGAAAAGAAGTAAACTTCAAATTTGGCATTCTTATTGCAATACCTTCTTCAGTTGGAACAATTAGCGGTGTGTTTGTTGTTAATCATTTAAGTGATAGGGCAGTTTTGATTATACTGGGGATTCTAGCATTCACTCTCAGTCTACTAATGTTATATTATTCAATCAA
>JAGLTP010000428.1 GCA_023135215.1 Candidatus Heimdallarchaeota archaeon | reverse complement strand
TCAGTAGCACTCACAATTTCCAAAGTAGTACCATTCTTCCATGGATAGTGATCCATCCTGAAAGCATTAGTTTCCCTCCAACCTCCACTATAAAACGCATTATACCACCAACCAGTCTGTCCGTTCAATGAATCAATTACATGCGTATTCATAGACTCATCAAAATGATATTCAAGATTTATAGAATTTTTCTCATCTAGATGAACCAGAACATCAAACATAGAGAAATATCCAGGTTGGAAAATATCAGGTCTTACTGTTTCAACTTCTGAAGTATAGAATTCATAATCTTCATAAGCAATATTTACTGTAACAGTCTTTTCATCAGGACTTGGAGGAGGTCCTAAAACACCTTGACTTGGTATTTGTAAGTAAATAGTTCCTGCTATAAGAGCAACAGATACAAGAACAATGGTATAATCAATAATCTTCTTTCTTACTCTTCTTCTCATCAGGAAAAATTTCAATCCGACCGCTATGTGAATAAAAATGGATATAGTAAGTAAAGCATCAAGAGTTGTATGCCAAGTAAAAGGAATTATTTCTCCGAAAGTATTAGCAAACCAAACGTATCCATTCAAGCCTGAAAGAATAATCAATACTGCAAAAACAAGTATCAACCAGCTTGATAACTTCTGAACAAGTCTCAGAGAATTAATCGTTGTTCCTCTTCTTTGTTTGATTTTAGTTACTAGTTTTTCTAGTTTGATCTTTACAAAAAACATAACATACACTGTATGATAAATCAATAAAGGAAGAAAAATCCATTCAAAGATTCTGTGCAGTTTTGACAACAGATATTGATCTCTAAACCAATTTTGTGTTTGAGCATATCCTGTGATAATAGTTGTAAGGAATGCAACAACCAAAGTCCAAGATACTATTCTGTGTATTCTAACTCTAAAAGAAGCCATTTTGGTAAGTTAACGTACGTGAAATTTCTTTTAAAGCTTAACATGTTACAAAAAATTGAGTAACAGAACACAATTGTGAATTGATAAGCTATTTCTCATGAAATTCAGTGTTTTATGTTGGTTTTGAGAAAAGTTAATATTTCATTTGCATATTGTTATATGATTATTGTTGTCATCAAAAAACGAAGAAAAACTTGAAGAACTATCTAAAATGTTTCTAGGTGGTCAATACTATGAAGTATTAAATCAGTTGGATGAAATATTAGAAAAAACAGAAAGCTCAGCTGAAGAAAAAATAAAAACTAAGATCCTTAAAGGAAGAGTTTTATTTCATATAGCATGGTTTGATTATAATAGAGACTATTCTATTCCATCTTTGACAATTTTAAAGGAAGCATATGATGAAAGTAAGAAAATTAATAATAAATTGTTGGAGTTTGAATCCATCCATTGGATGTATCTTCCTCTATGGGATTTAAATGAGTTTAAGGAATTTAATGAATTCTTTACAGAATTAGGCATTTTGCTTGATGAGATTGAATCATCTTTTCCCTCAGAATTCAAACATAGAAAAGCACAATTTCTGGTCTGGAAAGGTTTTTTGAGCCATTTTAAATTACAATTGGGAATGGAAGTCTCTTCTACAATAGTAGATGAAATTATTCAATCAGTAGAGCAAAGTATGCAATTCAATCTCGAGCTTGGAAATCAAGATGATTTAGCTTATAACTACAGACAATTAGCCATATGTTATCGTATGAAAGGAGATTTAGTGAAATCTCTGGAATTTTGGGAAAAAGCTTTGAAAATAAGTTTGGAATGGAATAACAAATATATTACTGCATTTGTTTATTGTTATATTTGTGATGTTCACGCTCAAATGGGGGAGCTTAACTTATCGGAAGAGTTATTTCAAAAAGCGAATAATCTATACGAAGAATTAGATAGTGAGAGAGGTTTGTTTCAAACAAAATATCTTAAGGCGGGATTACATTTATACAAGGGAGAAAGGAATGAAGCTTTGGAGTTATATGAAGAATGTTTAACCTTCTTTTTGGAGGAAAATTACAGAGAAAAGATTGCAGAGTGTTATACACAAATTGGAAATATATTGTACTTACAATGGGGTAAACTGGAAAAATCATTTGAATATCTTACTAAAGCTTACAGAATATATGTTGAATTAGGAGATCCAAAAGTTCCTAGTATATCGTGGAGTATTAGTGAAGTGCATCTTCTCAAAGGGGAATTAGACGAAGCATTAAAGATAAGAGAAGAGGTTTTGAATTATTGTAAACAAGGTGGAAATATATTTGCTATTTCAGGCTATTTAGCAGCAATTGCAGAAGTTTATTGGCATAAAGGAATGCTAAAAGAAGCTTTAGAATACACAAAGGAAAGTTTAAAGCTTAGAGAGGAGAAAAATCTAAAATGGGGGATATATGCAAGTCATAGTCTAATTGTTATTCTTGCTGTTGAATCAAATAATGCAGCATTAGCAGAAAATCATTTAGAGAAAGTGAGATCTATTATTGATGAACTAAGTACTAAACCAACTGAACAATATTTTCGGTATCTACAAGCCCTAGTTCTTAAACTTAGCAAAAAAATTAGTGATCTAATTCAAGCTGAGGTTTTACTTGAACAGCTATTAAAAGAAGAAATAAATTACAGATTGCTTATTGACTCTTTGCTCTGTCTGTGTGAAATTCTTATTAAACAATTATTACAGACCGATGATAAAGAAGTTCTGAAGAAATTAAGTAAATATGTTTCCAAATTGTTTGAATTTGCGGAATCAAGTGATGCTTTTCCATTAATAGTTGAAATACTGTGGTTACAGTCACAAATATTATTGATAGAAGCAGATGTTAAAGAAGCTCAACAATTCTTAGCTAAAGCAAATTTAATAGCAAAAGAGAAGGGATTAGTAAGATTAGAGAAAAAAATCTCCTTTGAAGAAAAGGAATTTAAAAGAAAAGCTGATCAAATTGCTAATCTTGCAGAAATAGATTCATCACTATCAAAACGAATGGAAATCATAGGAATAACCAAAACAGTAACTGATATCAAAAAGGAGAGATTAATTGATATCCAGCAAGAACAACACGTTGTTGGCAATAAGCTTTTTTCAATCAAAATCTAATAGTCTGGAAAAGAGTTAAAGTCTAGTTCCAACATAGGGAGAATATTATAGAAATGGAAAGTTATCATGTAAATTCACAACTAAAGGAGATTTGAATGAAGAAAAATAGAAAATTCATGCTTTTTTTCCTCTTAACATGTATTTTAACTGTAAGTGCGTATAATTCCAGTAATAACCTAGCTACTGGTTCTACAATAGCAAATTTAGTACTTAAAACAAATGGAGCGGCAACTAGACCAGATTTCGGTTTATACATCGCACAGTATCTTAGGGAAATAGGAATCAATGTTAAGGTTACTGTGGAAGAATGGGCTATATTCGTCGGTGAATTAATTGCAACTCATAATTATGATTTGGGAATAGTTGGTTGGGGAGGAAGTATTACTCCAGATATGAGAATAAATTTCATGGAAAAAGGAACGATGAATATCTTCGATATAAGAACAGACATTCCATATTGTAATCAAAGCGAGCAAATGCTAAAAGTAGGGATAACAATAATGGATTTTGAACAGAGACAACACCATTATTTCAAATGGCAAGAATTACTTATGGATAAAATCCTTCCAATGCTACCATTATTCACTTTTAAAAGATATCAAGCTATTTGGTCGAATACAAAAGGGTACGATATGAGATGGGGATTTGTTAATTGTGCTCCCTACATGAGTTTTGATGGGTATCATCATGGACAAAAAAACATATCTGAATTCAATGCTGCAAGTGGTTTCTGGCTTGAGCTTAAACCTCTGTTTATAGTTGATAGTGATAGCGCAGAAATCCTTGAATTAATTGATGAGGCTATTGTTGTATGGAGTCCTGATCAATACCCACTTAAAACTGGACTTGTTCATGACTGGGAAGAAATTGATGATCACCATTATAAATTCTATTTAAGAGATAATATTTTTTGGAATCCTTCTGTGAATATTACAGAGAGAGAGAGATTAACTCCCCTCCACTTAGCTCAATTCTCCCTACTGATTTAATGAAAGGATTAAAAAATGATGAATATAGCGATGGAACAAATCAGCAAATTACGGCTAAAGACGCAGTTTTTACATACTTAGCTGGAGCTAATGATGATGTGAGTAATCATGCTACTCTTCTCTCATGGATATCTGATATTTATGTGGATCCTCATGATGAACTTGCATTCCATATTCATATTGATGGAGATCCTGCAACTCCAGAAATAGAAGATTATGTTGATTTCTGGTCAAGTTTGTCCTTTAGTATCTTACCAGAGTTTTTCCTAAATTCTACAGATTCAACCATTACTTATACCTCTGGAGATGTAGAATGCACTGGAATCTATCCTAATATAACAAAAACTCCTCAGTAGACTACATACAGCATATCTGCTTTTGGTTGAGGACCTTTTATGCTCGATTATTATATTCTTGATATGCTTACAGTTCTACGTAAAAGTCCTTATTGGAATGGCATAGGAAAAATTGATGGTAGAACAGATATGGAACCTTTTGTGGAAACACTTAATCTTAGAGAAATTGGGGATTATTCCTCGAATATAGCTGAATTTAAAGCTGGAAAATTGGATATTGTTAGTTTAACTGCTAAACAGCTGAAATAAAGGAGATGCAAAGTGATCCAAGATTTTCTGTTTTTTCAAAAGCATCATTTAGCTATGGTTTCATGTTTTTTAATCTAATGAGACCATTTATCGGTGGAGCTAGTAATTTTGAATGGTTAGAAGTAGCAGGAAAGGAGGATTATACAAAAGCTCTAGCAGTCCGTAAAGCAATATGCTATGCAATAGATAGGGATGAAATGAATCGAGTATTTTTCGATGAAGAAGCTATAGTTTGTCATAGTTGTATTGTTCCTACAATAGCTCGTTATCATTATGACGACATAATCAAATATCATCAAGATCTTGACGCTTCGTATGAATGGTTGTACGCGGCAGGATATTATGTAGAACCAGTCGAAACTCCTTTGAAATTATTAAATGTTATAGCTTCAATTGGAGCTGCGGCTATCTTAATAATACTATCGAGGAAGTCTAAGAAATGTTAGAGTGGTGATAATACAGTGGCAGTAGGAGAAAGAGAAAAAGAGAAATAATTCGTCCCTATTTTGGCTTTTT
>JAGLTP010000427.1 GCA_023135215.1 Candidatus Heimdallarchaeota archaeon | reverse complement strand
TCTAAACAGGAGGATGAATAAATTGAGTGATTCAGAAAATGAATTTGATCCTGAAGGATACAGAGGTCCATTAAGAGATCGATTATTGAAAGATAAAATTAGAACCTGGAGTAAAGTAAGTGTTAAGAAAGGGGATGCTGAATACGAAGGTTTGTTACTACCGAGAAGTCAACACACTGATGATAATTATATAACTCTAAAAGTTGATACAGGTTATAATTTAGGAATTTTAATCGATGAAGAAACAATTATTGCAGAAATCGGTTACCAAAAAGGTCTGTATAAACTTCCTCATATCGATGTTAAGTTTAAAGAAGAATTGCCAAATGTAACTTTATTGGGAACAGGAGGAACAGTCGCTTCTAGGTTGGATTACAGGACTGGAGCCGTGCTTCCTGCATTTACACCAGAAGAATTATTTTCAGCTGTTCCAGAACTAATCTCTACAGTTAATTTAACTCCAAAGACATTATATCAGATTCTAAGTGAGAATTTCCAGCCAGAGTATTGGGTGAAAACAGCAGAAGCAATTGGAAGAGAAATAGAACAAGGAGCAAATGGAATAATTATAGGTCATGGTACAGATACTATGTGTGTGACAGGATGTGCATTATCCTATTTTCTAAGGAATCTTCCTGTTCCAGTTGTGTTAGTAGGTAGTCAAAGAAGCTCAGACCGTCCTTCATCAGATGGTCCAAGAAATATTCTGTTTGCAGCTAATTTAGCAGGGCATCAGGATTTTGCAGAAGTTGTAATTTGCATGCATGGAAGTACAAGTGATAGTTATAATCTAATACATAGAGCAACCCGATGTCGCAAAATGCATTCTGCTAGACGAGATACTTTTCGTACATTATCAGATATTCCACTTGGCAAAATTGATGAATCAGGTGTAACGTGGTTTAAAGATGATATCTCACCAAGAAAACCTATTGATGATTTCTATGTGGATACAAAAATTGATACTAGAGTGGGAATGCTCTATTTCTATCCTGGTATGAATCCTGATATGCTTGATTCTATGGTTGATTTAGGATATCATGGAGTAGTAATAATAGGTACAGGATTAGCTCATGTAGGAACTGATGTTTATCCCGCTTTGGAAAGATGTCAAGAAGAAGAAATACCCGTAGTCATGGTAGTTGAACCACTCTATGGTTTTGTTCAGCTTCGTGTATACGAAACTGGACGTGATATGTTAGCTAGAGGAGTAATAGAGGGTGAAAATATGCTCCCATCTGCTGCTTATACAAAATTAATCTGGACACTTGGACATACAAGGGATTTAGAAGAGGTCAAAAAAATTATGCTAACTCCAATGGCTGGTGAAATTACAAACAGAGAAAGTCCAAGAGGATTTATGCTTCTTCAAGGAATTGAAAAAGGAATTGATAATATTCTAAAAAACCTTTAATTTGTCATCTAAAACTTTAAAGTAAGTGAGAAATTGCATAGATTGATGTATATTAGCCACTACGATGTTCGTTTGTTTTATAAATGCCCAACACTGCTCTACCTTAATCTGTATGGACCTCAAGATGAAAAACAGATTCACCCAATAATACAAAGGAGAAAACACTATACAAGAAACTCTTTTTTAAAAACAATTAATGTGGAACAAGAAACTCAAAGAACCGTATCCCAGATGGAAAAAGCTAAGAAATCAATTTATCAATGTTGGATAAATACCAACAATCTTGTTGCAAAGGTTGATCGTCTTGATAAAGTAGATAATGAAAGTAATTTAGGTTCATATTCTTACAATGCATCTTTTACAAGAAATACTCTCACTCCTAAGAAGCCTCTTCTAATGGAAGGAGTATACGTTTCATATATCCTTCAAAAAATATTGAATACTGAAATCAAAGAATTCTATGTCCAGAAACAAAATGATATCCAACCAATCAGTATAACAGAATACCTTCCCGATTTTGAAAACGATTTAGTTTTAATCGATGAAATTATTCGAGGGGAGAAGGAAATATCACCCAATTACGTACGTACTTGCAGAGTATGCGAGTGGAGATTTTATTGTAAAAAAACCGCTGCTGAAAGTTCAGACCTAACTCTAATAAGCGGAATTGGTGGAAGGATCAAAAAGAAGCTGTTTGCACTTGGGATAGAAGATGTACCAAGCTTAGCACAAGTTGATTTGAACAGTTTACCTGAGGATCTTACAAGTAAAGCTGATTTTGATTTTTTTGTAAAACAAGCAAGATCATTAACTAAGAAAGAAGAAATTGTAAGAGAAAGCATAGAATTCCCTGAAACTCCTATAGAGCTTCATGTAGATATCGAAGGTTCTTCTCATCACAACTTCGTTTGGATTATTGGTTGTTTAATGAGAAAAGAAGGAGAAGCTGAATATATTTCATTTCTAGCTAACACACCAAAAGAAGAAAAAGAAATGGTTGTTTCATTTTCAGATTTTATTTCAAATCTTGGAGATGATTTTACTCTTTATCATTGGTCCTCTGCAGAACCCCAATATTTCAAGAATCTATTCACCAAATATTCACTCCCATTCAAGATGCTAAATAAAATAAATCGTAACTCATTTGACCTTTTTCCAATATTTAAAAGGAAAATAATCCTTCCATTGTATACGTACACATTAAAAGATGTAGCAAATTTTCTTGGATTCCAATGGCATGATCCACTTACTGATGGAGCAACAAGTATAGTACTCTTTGATAAATGGTACATAGAGAAAGATAAAAAATCTCTTCAGAAAGCCATTTCTTACAATTCAGATGACTGTAAAGCCTTGCTTATCATCAAAGATTATCTATCTAAAAAACTATCAGCTGAATAGAATAATCTATGCTCAATGCAAAAAGATTATTAGTATGAAATTTTTGCTTCTATCGACTAATATGTCTGATGATACATTCTATGGAGATTTAGGAGTTATTGGAGGAGGAGTAGGGGGACTTGGCTGCGCAATCATAGCTGCTTACAAAGGACTCAAAGTGACTGTGTTTGAAGGAGGTCGCTTGGGTGGAATAGTAACAACTTTGTATGCAAGAAAGATTGTTGAAAACTATCCTGGAACCCCCAGTATCCTAGGTAAAAGATTAATTGATGAGTTTGTTATTCAAGCTCGAGAAGTTCAAGCTGAAATTAAAGATGAACGAGTTCTTAATGTTGAAAAGAGTGATGATGCTTTGACCATCATCACTAATGAAGGTAGATATAATTTTAGAAGCATTGTAATTGCTACAGGATCTAGACCTGCTGAACTGGGTATTCCTGGTGAAAGAAAATTTAGGATGAAAGATAGAGGAGTATATAATTTCGTCACTGATCCTGATAGATTCAAAGGTAGTGAGGTTGTTATTGTAGGTGGAGGAGATACAGCCATTGATGCAGTACACGCAATTAGTAATATTGCTAAAAAAATCTATTTAGTTCACAGAAGAGATAGTTTCCGAGCTGCTGAAACTAAAGTAAAAGAGATAATTGATGACGATTTAGCTGAAATCTGTTACAATAGTGTAGTTGCAGAATTGAAAGGAGATAAAATGCTCGAAGAAGTAGTTTTGGAAAATGTTGATACTAAGATGAAAAAAGAAGTATCTGCAGATAAATGTATCTTAGCAGTAGGTATGAGTACAAATCTAGATATCTTTGAAGATTTAGGCATAGAAACTGAAGGTAAATATATA
>JAGLTP010000426.1 GCA_023135215.1 Candidatus Heimdallarchaeota archaeon | reverse complement strand
AAGTTGGTGCATATCTACAATCCTTAATAGTAGAAACGATGCTACACTATATTAACACCAAAAGATGTACAAAAAGTTACTTATAAGATAATCAAAATAGCTGTAATTGATGTTAGATTCTGTAGCTCTGGTGAAATATGAGAACAACATTGAAAAGGCTCTAGATAAAGGTATTGGGCTTATTAATGGTTTTAACAGTCTGAAATCACCAGTTATAATTAAACCAAATATTTGTACACAGGTAGATAAGACTGGTTTGTCAGTTAATGATGTTCAAATAGTTGAAATTTTAGTGAGATTAATACTTAAAGAAGACCAAAATCTATCAATTAAAATCGTAGAATCAGACAGTATGAGTAAATTTGCTGATGAAGCTTTTGATAAATTTGGTTATAAGGATTTAGAGGAAAGAATGCAGGAGTCGGGTTTTGATGTTTCATTAATAAATCTAAGCTATTCCACAACAGTTGAGACTGATTTCGAAGGAAGTTATTTTAAAAAACCAAAGCTTCCCAAGATACTTATTGGTTCTAAATTTTTCATTTCTCTTGCTGTCGCAAAAACACACTATTTGACGTTTATCACTGGGACATTAAAGAATCTTTTTGGACTTCTACCAAGAAAGGATCAATCGTTCTATCATTCAGACATCAATGACGTCATTGTTGACTTAAACAGATTTATCCGACCTAATCTCTGCATTGTTGACGCTAGAGTGGGTCTTGAAGGTTGGGAAGGACCAAAATCAAGAAGTTTAAACAGGTTTATTATAGGTACTAAACCAGTATCAACAGATGCCACTATGGCTAGAATTATGGGGTTTGAACCAGAAAGAGCAAATCATTTGGTGGAAGCAGCAAATTATGACCTTGGTTCTTTAACACCTAAAGTTGTTGGAGAGAAAATTGAAACTTCAAAAATACAATTTAACCCTCCATGATTATTTTTTCATCCTCTTTTCATTCCTTAGTTATTACATATTCAAACAAAACTTTCGATAAAACTAACCACTATTTAAATGACAATGCTAATATAAATCTGTTCCAATCCTAGCTCATGGTAATAGATGACCATCAAATAGAGATTAAAGGTATATATCTTTTCCAAAGGAGATCATTTAAGAAAAACTGGATGAAACTACTTCTTTCTGATGATCCTGATATTGCTAACATCTCTCGAATCAGTCGTTTCCGCATGTTCTTATCTATTTTAAGAACTGCTGAGAATTATTTCTGTTATCTTAATGGTAAACGAGCTGGTTTACTCTCTCTAAGTACCGAAAAAGGAACTGAAGCTTTCATCTATGGAGTAGCTGTTTTACCAGAATTCAGGAAAAAGGGTCTGGGAAAATATATGATGGATTTTTCCGAGAAAAGAGCTGAAGAAACCCAGAAGAAATTCATGGCTTTAGCTGT
>JAGLTP010000425.1 GCA_023135215.1 Candidatus Heimdallarchaeota archaeon | reverse complement strand
TTATTTTTTCTTTTTTCTATATATTCTAGATATTGTAATTAGTGTTAAGAGACCTAATCCTATAATCAAAAATCCTGAGAATTCAGCTTCTTCTACTTCTATATTTCTGTAAGCAACAAACCAATTGGTTACTGTTTCTGAATCCAGACTTCCTGGTTCATCTTCTTTGAATGATGCTCCTCCTGAGATAGAGAAAATCTCATCTGAACTACCTACAAGTATAAAATCGATCTCAGCTTGTTGTGTTTGTCCTACACTAGTGATCGGATCAACAGATAAACGTTTTATTCCAACAAGAGAATCATTTAGAGTAGCATAAACTTTAGCAGAGAGTACAATATTGTAAAAGCGACTGACTGTTGATGCAAAAGCATTTACAGTTAATCCCACTGTTACAGTAAAAGTAGATTCATTTTTTGCTGTTCTACTGTCTATAGAAACCGTTAAAGTGAAAGTTGAGCCTTTTGTTGCAAGCAAACTGTCTGAATTAGATATAGCACAGGTATGCATCGGAAAAACTAAAATCAATATCAAGACACTTAATCCTAAAATACTTTTCATTCTCATTAGTTTAACCTCATTAGAACTGCAAAAATATAAATTAAAATTATATAAATTTACCGTTGTAAAATCTCTGTTTTTTTCTGTGTTACTTCGTTTTTACATTTATAGCTGAAGCTATTGTTCATATAGGTCGATGATAAATTCATTTCTGTTTATAATTACAAGGATTAAATGGAAAATGAGCAAGATTAAGCCGATAGACGATATTTCTTCAAACGGTATTCCTTACTTAAAATTTGGTTCAGGTAAGAAGATTATGATTGTAATGCAAGGAGGTCCAGGGAATATGCTTCAGAAAGGCTTTGGATTTAAAATGTTTGCAAAACCATTCTTTGCTTTTACTGATGATTATACAGTTTTCTTTGTCACTAGAAAGTCAGGTTTGCATGAAAATTATACAACAGTAGATATGTCGAATGATTATGCTACAATGATACAAGAAGAGTTCAATGGAAAAGTAGATGTTGTCATAGGTATTTCTTTAGGAGGTTTTATCATTCAGCACTTTGCAGCGGATTATCCTGAAATGAGTGATTATTTCATTATAGCTATGGCTACATACAAGGGATCAGATGAAGGGGTGAAATTTGATTTTGAGTATGCCAAATATATCAGTGAGGGAAGACCAGGGAAAGCTATGGCTACAATACCTACAGTTTTCATTCCTAATAGATTCATGAGATTCTTACTCAGACCTTTATTCCATTTATTTGGTTCATTTATGAAACCTAAAAGTGACACTTATGCTCAAGACATACTAATCGAAGCAAAAGCAGAAATCGAGCATAATTCCAAAGATCGTCTAAGCGAGATTAAAAAACCCGTTCTAATTCTCTGCGGAGATAATGATTACTACATGCCGTTGGAGTATCTAAAGGAAATGGAGCAATTAATACCAAATGCAATCCTAAAAATCTATGCGAAAAAGGGTCATAACATTGTAACTAGTAAGCAGTTTACACAAGATATTGCTGATTTTATAACTGGAAAATAAGCTTACTTGATACTACTCTATCCCAGTAGTAGTTATGAATGAAATTTAGAAATATGTTTAAATACGAAATGAAGATAAAGTATATGGTTTTATGAAGAAAAAACAAACAATATTTTTCGTGTTCCTAGCTTCGATTCTTCTAATTCAGATGAATAACAGTTTAGCAGATAACGAAAATATTGAATTATTGTCTAAAGGTTCAGGAAATGTTGAAGGTTACATTGAATATACAACAATGGATACTGATACTCATGCCATAACCTATAGTAAAAAATTCAATCTTACATATAGAATAGATGATGTTTGGGTTTTTGATGACATTAAAGAAAAAGTAGTACAGATCACACAAAAGCGATATCAAATTGAATATAATGGAGTCCCTGATCTTTCTGAAACAATAACTCAAACATCAAGGTTGATTTGGCAGAAAAACGCTTCATGGTTATTTTCAAACGCTGAACAAATTTATACAAGAACTGATGGCACATGGAGTTTTAAGATTTCTTTGTGTCACATTAGAACTTATAGTGATATAATTGATCCATATAATGCTCAGGTAACATTTCACAATGGAACTATAGCTATTGTTAGAGACATTTATGAAACAATGGAATCCTCTTACGAACGATTAATCATTTATGGATATGTAAATGGAGGTTTCCACTACCCCTCACACATTCCTTCATATTATTACATTCTATCTCCTAATGCAGAGTTAAATCAGGAAATGAGATTTCTTGGCAATGTAACTGACTTTGTTGAAATTAATATTGGTGACGAGTTATTTCAAACAATTAGGGTTGAGAAAAATGTATCAGAATTCTTTTCTGAGACAAATTTCTATATTTCCCATCACACTTACTACTTTGAAAAAGAAACTGGACTTTTAGTAAAATATAAAAAAAATTATACTGATGCATATGATATTGATTTAGAAGAGTTTAAACCTCAAATCTTGGAAATACCTTATAAAACTTCAAGAATTGTTCACTCAACTATTTCAATAATTTTTGTATTGGTCGTAACTACTCTTATCAGGAGACGAGATAAGAATAGTAGATACTAATCTTAGCATTGGATATTCAAATTGTTAATCTAGAAATAATACTCTTAGATGGAAAAATATCTGAAAGAAAGAGTAATCTTACTCTCTTCTTATATTTCTTTATTTTCTTTGTATTCTTATTTCAAACTGTGAAAGGCTTTTTGGTAATCCTTCATCCTTAGTAATCTTTGCAAACTCGGTCCCTATCACTCCTGCTAATAATTGTCTATCTTTATCTGCTGTATTCATGAAAAGGAATCGTGCTTTAGGAATTTCTTTAGCATAATTATAGTAATCCAATCTTGGGTGATATCTATCTAAAGGACCTGTGTTTATGAACACTTCATTTTTGATTTTCTTCAAATCATCAAAGATATTGAACTTATTATTCTGAAGAGTACATCTTTTGAATTTCCAGGGTTCGATTCCTCTTGCAAATTCTATCATTCTCATTTTGTTAGCTTTGTTCTTCATTCCTGCAGTGAAAATATAGGCTATTGGCATCCTCAGAATTGAAAGAAGAGACATTGGAACAACTCTTAGAAGTATATTGTTTATTGATTTCTCCCATATCCATTTGACAATAGGATCATGAACAAATGTTGATGGGGGATCAAAATATTCGTTGATTAATCCATCTAATATCACAGCTCCTCCATAACTTGAACTAGCAAGAACATAATCTTTGTTAGCAATTCCGAGATTTTCTAGAGCTACACCTACGTCATAAGCTGTTTGAGTAATCGTCATTGTAGTTTTTCTTGTTTTCTTAATCTTGCTTGATCTTTTCTCTCTTGTTTCCAAGTAATAATATTCACCAAAGCCTTGATGAGGGATATGAAAGTCTACCCAAGTAATTGGAGCTGCAACATATCCAGGTATGAATACAATTGGTCTTTTTGTTGTTTGCTTCTCTGGTTTATGATGAAAATATCTCAA
>JAGLTP010000424.1 GCA_023135215.1 Candidatus Heimdallarchaeota archaeon | reverse complement strand
TAAAACGATGAACGCATACCATGAAAAATGGATTGTCCTGCAAGATCCCAAATTGTAAGAAGAACAGTATCCCCTTCAACATTTACTTTGGTTGCAGCGAAATCTGCACCCAGAGTTTTCAGGTAATCAGCTCTGAAAGATTTACCCATGTATTTTCTTCTAATTGATGTTTTACCAACTTCTGGATCTCCGATAAGGACTATTTTATAAGCTCTCTTAGGTTCAATCGACATTCTATCTTTCCCTAATCTAATTTTCTGTACTTAGTTTTAATTCTTTTGTAAGGTTTGCTAGTTTACTTGCTCTTAGATATCTAGACCTCTTTCCTTAACAATCATTTTCTTTCCAAAATTTGAACAAGTTTTAGGTAAAAATCCCTAACTATTTCCAAAGACCTTATTTCCACATACTCATTACTGCCATGCACATTACCTCCAAGAGGACCAAACTCAATTGCAGGTATTTGTAGAGCACTGAAAAATCTAGAGTCTGTTGCTCCTCCCATTTCAATAGGTTTTTCTGAAAGTTGTAGTTCCTTTGCGATTTCCTTAGCTTTTGTGATTAGAAGAGAATCTTCAGGTGTATTTACAGGTCCTACACTCCCTCTAACTCCAATATCTCCTGGAATAGAGAATCTCCTAACAAGTTTTTCAAAATATGTTCTTACATCCTCATGTGATTTACTCATTATCCTGAGATCCATTTGAAATAGGTGGTTTTCGCGTTCCTCCCTATAGTAGTTGAAGGTAAGATTAATTCCATAATCACTTGGATCTGATATAATGTCAATGTTGTTGAATTCAGCTACTGAATAAAGAAAATTTGTTAGGTTTTCATCATAATTCATAATTTCTCCGTTCTTCTCATCAGGGATAATGCAGTCGATAGTAATTTCTGAGGGTAGAACATTATTCTTAACAAAAGTACCACTAAGATTACTGACCTTATACTGTCCTTTCTTGAGATAGGTGGAAGCTTTATCTGCACAATGTGAATCAATATCTCCCATGAAATATGCAGCATGCATAGTTCTGTTTCCTGCTATTTCTGTCTTGAAGGTTTTTGATTCCTTCTTACCTTTTATTTTGGTTTTTAATTTTGGTACATTCAACTCTATAGCAAAGGGATTTCTTCTTCTATTGACAATCTGTAGTCCATTCGCATCTCCATTAATCACAAAATCAGGTACTAAATCCAAGTCTTCTAGGATAGGTATCAACTGACCTGCACCATCATTCCCTCCTGATTCTTCATCTAGATTAATTGCGATAATTATTGAGCATTCTGTTTTTGTAAGAAAATCTTCTGCCAAATCTAGCATAACCGCGACTGAACCTTTCATATCTGCCGTCCCTCTCCCATATGCTTTATCTTCCTTAAAGGTTAATTCAAAAGGATCAGTCACCCATTCTGGACCAGGAGGAACTACATCGCAATGTCCAATGAATAGAGCATTTGGTTCTTTTCTTTTCAGATATGCAACAAGGGACCAGTATCCGTTGCGTTCATATAGAATAGTTTCATAACCAAGAGGAGAGAACACCTCATCTTTTATGTAATCTAGAATGTCATGATCTGGTATTTCTTGTTCTATAGGATTGTTGGTTGTTTGATATGAGACTAGCTTTTTCAGAATATCCACATAGGATTTCACTTTGACACCTTCAAAAGATAAAGTTTCTAATTATATAAGTTAACATAATTGCTAGATAAAAGTAACAAATAATTCTAAAAATTATAACAGAGTTATTAGATTACTTTGACGAAAATCAGTTACAGTCTCAATCCTAGGTCCAACTTCAGTAACATATGTATAGTAAACTACAATGTAAAGAGATTTTCCTTTATCAATTTCTCCTTGGTTTATTGATAGACTATTGATATCTAAAACGAATGTAGCATTAATTGTTCCAAGAGGAACATTATAACCACCATACTCACTATTCCAACCTTGGGAAGTATCTGCTATTACCCACGG
>JAGLTP010000423.1 GCA_023135215.1 Candidatus Heimdallarchaeota archaeon | reverse complement strand
CGCATATCAAGCTCTAATTTGATATCTTCGAGTGCTGATTCAAAGAATGCATCATTAGCGAGATACTGCGTACCAGGATAAATAGATAAATAATCGTATTCCCTTATTTTCTCTCCTGTAACAGGATGTCTAGCTGTTAAACGTTCAATTTCATCCCCAAAAAACTCAATACGATAAATGTAGTCACCATACAAGGGAAAAATATCTATTGAATCTCCTCTCACACGAAAGTTTTTGCGTTCTAGATTTATATCGTTTCTCAAGTATTGATTCTTTACTAATTCTAACATCAAATCTTGTCGATCTAAATTATCTCCTATATTTAGAGATATTCTACGAGAACGATAAACTTCAGGAGGACCAGTACCATAAATACAAGAAACAGTAGCACAAACTATTACATCGTCACGAGTAGACAAAGCTTCTAACGCTGTGTGTCTTAAACGTTCTATTTCGCGATTGATATCTACATCTTTCTCAATGTATAGATCTTTTGAAGGAAGATAAGCTTCAGGTTGGTAATAATCGTAAAAACTGACGTAATAGTTCACACTGGCAGAAGGGAAAAGAGTCTTGAATTCACCAAAAAGCTGCGCAACAAGAGTTTTATTTGGACCCATAATCAATGTAGGTTTCTTAATCTTATCAATGACAGATGCCATCGTGTAAGTTTTTCCAGATCCTGTAACTCCTAGGAGTGTCTGGTGTTGATAGCCTTTCTGTAAACCTTCTACTAATTGTTTTATTGCTTTTGGTTGGTCTCCCCTTGGTTTTAGAGGTGTTTCGATATTTAGTGGCATTCTTATTTCTCCTATCTTCTGCTAATTAAAAAACATAATTATTCTAGAAAGATTTCACATTAAAAAGAAGGAAAAAACGATAGTATAAATAAAATGTAACAGCTGTATATTACAATTCCTTAATAGAATTATTCGGAATTCATACTTATGCAATTCTCCAATTATTTCGATATACCAGTTGAGGAATTGGAAGATAAAAGTATGATAAGTTACTTAGAGCAACTTTATAGGAGAATCAATGCCCCGAAGGGAAAGATTCAAGCATGGTATATTTTACCTCATGAGGAAAAAGGGATAAAGAGAGTATGTGTTTATTATAAAATTGATAAAACCCCAAAAATCAGAGCTGGGAAGTAGTTATTTTAGAAAATAAGTGGTTAAAGTAATCAAAATCAGTGACGATATCTTTTTTCCACAAAGTTTTTCAAAACATATGTTTTCCTTTGAAGTATCAATGCTGTAGGACATATTCTTAAAAATGATAAAAAGATAGGCTTTGTTGAATATGAAGTATCTTAATTACTTTGATGTACC
>JAGLTP010000422.1 GCA_023135215.1 Candidatus Heimdallarchaeota archaeon | reverse complement strand
AGTAGGTGCATAAATTATCCATGTTGTTTGATTTATAGGTCTATCAGCTTCTGAATCCCAATAATAGATAACAGAACTCCAATCACTGCTTATATTTGTGCACCATATCTGTGCATCTCCTCTTACAGTATATTCTTCTATGGTGTCGATATATTGCCACTGTACTACATCTTCATCAAATAATAAAACATCGAATTCAGGGGGATAAAGATCAATAATAAAATTGAACACATAAGTATGATTGTTTCCTACAATATCCTCAGCATAGATTGAAAGAATAGCTATAGAACCATTAGCATATAATGTTAATATTGTTCCACCTGAAAAAATAAATTCACCATATTGATTGAGCGTAGCTGTACCCTTTAATCCAGGTAAAACATCCCAATAATACTCTATTTTCTTAATCGTGTTTATGGATAAATCTTCTGCTAAAAACGACAACACTGTGTCATTATTAATTTTAGAATTAATAAATGGGAAAATCAGTGTAGAAGAGGGTTCCAAGCTATCAATGGTCAGTATTATCGTAATCAAATTTTCATTTCCAAGAGAATCTGTTGCATTGACATATAATGTTGATGCTCCATCTAAATAATCGAGAATAAAGCTATTAGTGAAACTATAATAGACTGAACCTCCCCAAGAATAAGTACTATTTAATAAAGGATCATCGTCAATAATCGAAATTGTAACTGTAGAATTAGTAGGAATATATGATACCCCAAGAATTTCAACCAAACCTTCTATATTTGCTATGTCAATAGAAGGTGAAGTAGTATCAACAGTTATAATATATGTCTCTGTAGCAAAATTCCCTGCTATATCAAAAACATATAGTGTTAAATTATAAGTTCCATCAGAAAAAGAAAGGAGTATAAGCTCATATGGAGAAGTAAGTGTTTGATTTGACTCTCCATTGATTGATATAACTACTTCTAAATCCACAGAAGAAGTAAAGTTGTCATCAAATGTTAAGGTTAATACATCTGTGTCTGAAAATCTTTTATTATCATAACTATCTTTACTAGTGAGTATTTCTGGATTTTCCTGATCTAAAGTGAAAAAGAAAACATAAATATGTTCCACATCCAAAGAGTCAAATGTTCGAATTGTAAGGTTGTGAACACCTA